>JAAYEY010000018.1 GCA_012728505.1 Synergistaceae bacterium
AGTCTCAGCGATGTCCGGCTCAAAAGATAAGCCTGAAATATCGTTGATGATGTCTGCTCCTGCTTTCAAAGCGGCTTCTGCGACATTTTTTCGGGTTGTGTCTATGGAGATTGGTATAAGGGGAAGGTTTTTTCTTGTCTCTTTTATCGTCGGGATTAAACGTTCAATTTCTTCTTGTTCGGATATTCTTGAGGCTCCCGGTCTTGTGGATTCTGCACCCATATCCAGTATATCTGCCCCGTTACCAGCATGTTCCAAAGCCTTTTCAACAGCTGCGTCTATTTTTCCGTAAGTTCTGCTTTCCTCATAAAATGAGTCATCGCTTAGGTTAATGATGCCCATCAAAAGAGTATTTTCTCCAAGCAGGAGGTCTGTGCCAGCAGGAAGGGGGACTTTGATAACTTTCTTTGGCATAGAGGCCAGAACGTTTCTCAGCGCTTTTACTATGTCAGGGATTCCCCACCAAGACATCATTTCCAGCTTGTCCGCAAGAAACGAGATCTGTTTGAATGTCCCGAATAATATAACGTCGCTTTCCGGTACCTTGCAGTCGATAGCGTGAGCATGAACTGCGGCGTCCCCACCCCTTGAAAGCATTTCCTGTTTGATTACATTCGCTGCTCTTACATCGACGCCTGAAAGATATAAAGATTTGATCTCTCTTCTGTTGTCGAAGAAGGGCAAGCTTCTAATGTCTGCCCCTATTGCTTTAAGCGAGCAAGCCATCTCTTTAGTATCGTTGAATTTTATCTCGTAGATGACCATGTCCCTGTCCTTTCTATTCAAACTCTTGGACAAGAGGAATCCCTTGAAGGTGTTCTGTAAAATTCAGCCCCATAAGGCAAAATCCGTGGCTATCGTCATGTGTTAGGAGGCTGTATGATCCCGTATCTATATGCAGGCGCCAGAACCTAGGCTTTTGTATTCCAAGCGCTCCTGAAAGCATAGGTTTAAGAACGCCTCTATGGGACACTACAGCAAAAGTTTTGCCTCTGTGTCTTTCAATGAGCTGTTCCATTCCTTTCAAGGAGCGGTCCATGACCTCATCAAGGGTCTCTGCTCCTTCAAAAAAAAGGCTCTCAGGGTCGTTGATCCAAGTCTTCCATAATTGAGGCTCGCTTGCAGCTATTTCACTTTTGAGGCGGCCTTCCCATGGACCAAGTTTTATGTTGCAAAATGAATCATCGACATACAATGGGCATTTACAGTTATTGCTGATTATCTCTGCAGTTGTCAGTGCCCTTTTAAGCGGACTTGTGTATACATATTCTATTTTCTTATCTCGCATTACAGAAGCAAGAGCATTTGCTTGGGCAAGTCCATTCTCGTTAAGAGGGAAGTCGAAGCGTCCCCTTATCCTATTTTCTCTGTTGCCTACAGATTCGCCGTGTCTAATCAAATATATAAAGGTCTTTTTCATTTTTTTACTCCTTAGATTTCCTGTTGAAGAGACATGTTTTTAAATCTCCCAAATACCACTTGTGGTTTATTATACATTATCCTCATGGCTAACTAAAAAACTCGTAAGATAATAATAGGTAAAAACCACGATATAAATAATCTGACCTGTCTTGACATTTGTGCTAAGGGCTGTTATTCTTGACCCATTGAAATTAAATTGGCACTCGTAATGATAGAGTGCTAACAGAGGCAGGAAGTGATATATTTGCTTACAGAAAGACAGTCGGAAGTTGTACTCTCCGTTGTTTATGAATATATAAGAAGCGGTGAAAGCGTTGGATCTCGCACTCTTTCTAAACGTTATCTGATAGGTCACAGTTCTGCGACTATCAGAAACGAGATGTCGGATCTTGAAGAGATGGGTTTCTTGAAACAAACCCATACCTCATCTGGGCGTGTACCTACGACTCTCGGCTACAGGCTATATGTCGACTCTGTCCTTCAGAGAGTGGATTCTTCCAAGCACAGCAATGAATGGGTCAAGGCCCTCGGCGAGCACCATAAAGGTATAGAAGGCGCTCTTGAATCAGCATCAGACATCCTGAGCCGTATATCAAACTATGTCGGAGTTGCTGCTATAACGCCTTTGGACAAAGTAAAATTCCAGAGAGTTGATTTTGTCAGATTGGGAGATAAAAACGTACTTATGCTGGTAGTTCTTCAAGCGGGACTTGTACATCAAAAAGTGATTAATCTGTCGTGGGATGTGACTCAAGAGTATTTAGACGATCTTTCAAGAAGGATTAATTTTTTTGCAGATTGTGAATGGACTGAGATAAAAAAGTCGCTTAAAACATATATAACGCAGGAGCTTTTAGATTATAAATCGGCATGTACTGCCGCTCTTAGTGAGCTTGAAGGTATAATGCTTTCTCCCTCGATGAAAGTTTTCACGGGATCGATGAGCCACATGCTTAATTTACCCGATTTTCATGATTTAAGCCGCATACAGGCTTTGTTTGAATTTCTAGAGCAGGAAGAAGGAATGGCAGAGCTGGTTAAAAGCTGTTCCAAAGAGGGAATGAACGTAGTTATAGGAGAAGAAAATGAATCTCCGGCCATGAAGAAATCTGCTCTTGTTGCAGCATCTACTATATGCAACGGACAAATGACAATGATAGGTGTCGTTGGGCCTGAGAGGATGAACTACGAAAAAGTAATAACAACAATAGACAGAGTACTTCGAACTATAGTTCTAGATTCCGAAGGGGAGGTTGAATAGAGGATGCGTAAAAATGAAAAGGCTAAAGAGATCCCCTCTGCTGCCGAAAACGAATTGATTGAGAAAGTTGAACAGGACTTGTCTTTAGATGAAGAGGTAAAACTTTCAGAGGACGACCATAAGGAGCTTTCTAAAGTAGTCGAAGAAATGAAAAAAGAAATTAAGTCGCTCACCGAAGAGGCTGCAAGGGCAAGGGCTGACTACTACAACCTTCGAACAAGGGTGGAAAGAGACAGGGAGAGAAACTGTAAACTTGCAGCAGAAAAATCAATTGAAGAGCTACTGCCCGTATTTGAGAATCTTGAAAGAGTTTGCTGCGCAGTTGAAGATGAAGAGAGCAACCTTTATAAAGGAGTGGCTATGGTCACAAAGCAGTTTTTCACTGCTTTGGAGAACCTAGGACTTGAAAGAATAGAAACAGAGGGGACATTTGATCCTTCGGTGCATGAAGCCGTATCTATAGAACCACTTGATAATAAATCTAAAGACGGCTGTATAATCGGAACGCTTAGGAAAGGTTACAGGTTGGCAGGACGAATAATAAGGGCTCCTCAGGTAAGAGTAGGAAAATACGACGAATAAACTCACAACTAGAAACATAGTAGTGTTAAAGACATATATATACTAAAATTCTTTCAAAGGTGGAGTAAATTATGGAGAAAATCATAGGAATTGACCTTGGTACAACAAACAGCTGTGTTGCAGTAAAAGAAGGAGATAACGTTACAGTTATCCCCAACCCTGAGGGCGGGAGAACTACTCCTTCGGTAGTTGCATTCACAAAAGATGGCAAAGAGACGCTTGTTGGAGTACTGGCAAAAAGACAGGCAATAGTCAACCCTGAACGTACTGTAATGTCCATAAAGAGAGAAATGGGAAGCGATTTCAAGGTAGATATTGACGGAAAGAAATATACGCCGCAGCAGATATCATCGATGATACTTCAGAAACTTAAGAGGGACGCGGAAGAATATTTGGGAACAACTGTAAAAAAAGCGGTTATCACATGCCCGGCATATTTCACAGATGCCCAGAGACAGGCCACTAAAGATGCAGGAATTATTGCCGGTCTTGAAGTCCTGAGGGTCATCAACGAACCTACAGCAGCATGTCTTGCTTATGGTGTCGACAAGGAAGGCGACCACAAGATAATGGTTTATGACCTTGGCGGCGGACCCTTTGACGTTTCTATCCTCGATGTAGGCGACGGTGTTTTTGAAGTTCTTTCAACTTCAGGCGATAACAGGCTTGGTGGAGATGACTGGGACGCAAAGGTAGTCGACTGGATGGCCGAAGAATTCAAGAAAACAGACGGAGTTGACCTCAGAAAAGACAAGATGGCAGCACAGCGTCTGCGCGAGGCAGCTGAAAAAGCAAAGGCGGAGCTTTCATCTTTGGCAGAAACTTCAATCTCGCTACCGTTTATAACAGCTGACCAGAATGGACCTAAACATCTTGAGATGACTCTGACAAGGGCAAAATTTGAGGAATTGACACGGGATTTGCTTGACAGGACAGTGCAGCCTGTGCGTACAGCCCTCAAAGATGCAGGGCTGGAGCCAGGACAAATCGACAAGATACTACTGGTCGGAGGATCCATACGTATGCCAATGGTCCAGCGCAAGGTAAAAGAACTTCTTGGCAAGGAGCCCACGAAGGGAATAAATCCTGATGAATCTGTTGCAATCGGTGCGGCTATCCAGGGCGCTATTTTGTCAGGTGAACACAAGGGAATAGTCTTGGTAGATGTTACGCCGCTATCACTTGGTCTTGAAACCCTTGGTGGAGTTTTCACGAAGATAATAGAGAAGAACAGCGCTATCCCTGCTTCCAAGAGCCAGATTTTTACTACTGCCGCTGATAATCAGCCTCAGGTAGAGATAAACGTTCTTCAGGGTGAAAGAGCTATGGCAGGGGACAACGTATCTCTTGGAAGATTCTTCCTCGATGGTATAGCACCTGCACCTAGAGGGATCCCTCAGGTAGAGGTAACTTTTGATATAGACGCAAATGGAATAGTTAATGTAACAGCGAAAGACAAAGCTACAAATAAGGCACAAAATATCACTATCCAGTCCTCAAGGCTTTCAAAAGAGGACATAGAGAAAATGAGACATGATGCTGAAATTAACGAAAGCGAAGACAAGAAGAAGAAAGAGCTTGTCGAAGTCCGTAACGAGGGTGACAGCGCAGCTTACAATTCAGAAAAAGCGTTGAAGGAACTTGGCGATGATGCAACTCCGGAAGAAAAAGCATTGGTAGAGGAGAAGGTCAAAGCTTTAAGAGATCTTTTGACAAGCGAAGATGCCGATGGTATCAAATCTGCCATCGAAGCTCTTATGAACGCCATGCACCCAATCTCACAGAAAGCCTACGCTAAAACGCAGGCTGCGGATAGCAACACCACCGGCGATACGGGTGGCGAGGAAGAAGAAACAGTACAGGAAGATACAAACGACGGAACTACTGTTGTAGATGCAGAGTTCCATGAAGACGACAAAGAATAAAAAAAATGTGAGGTGGGATGCTGGTGGCTGCTCCCGGTAAAAAAGACTATTACGAAATATTGGGTGTTGGGCGGGGGGCTTCGGCCGACGAGATAAAGAAAGCATACCGTAAACTCACCCGTAAATATCACCCTGACACGAACCCGGGAGACGCAGCGGCGGAGAAGAAATATAAAGAAATCAACGAAGCCAACGAAGCTCTTAGTGATCCCAAGAAAAGAACACAGTACGATCAGTTCGGTTATGTAGGCGATATGCCTCCGGGTGGTGGTTCTGGGGGGTTTGGCGGTTCCGGTTTCAGCGGTGCGGACTTCGGCGATCTTTTTGGAGATCTTTTCGGAGGCTCTTTTGGAGGTGCGGGAAGGCGTTCCGCAGATCCAAACGCACCGCGCCGCGGAAACGACTTGGAATATACTATGCAAATCACTCTTGATGATGCCTACCGTGGGGCAACCAAAAAGATCGAAATACCGAGGCTTGAAACATGCTCGCACTGCGCAGGAAGTGGCGCTGAGCCCGGAACAAAGGTAGAAACATGCCCGACGTGTGGAGGCAGAGGCCAGGTGCAGCAGACTGTAAACACTCCCTTTGGCCAGATGGCTCAGGTTGCTGAGTGTCCAAAATGTCACGGCAAGGGCAAAACAATAACTACTCCCTGCCGTGAGTGCCGAGGCCAGGGACGAGTCAGAAAGCAGCATTCTGTGGATGTGAAGATCCCTGCAGGCATCGACACGGGCATAAGGCTGAGAGTATCAAGTCAAGGAGAAGCTGGGGTTAACGGCGGGCCTTCGGGAGATCTTTTCCTCCTTATAGAGGTGAAGCCGGACAGGAGATTCCAGCGCAGAGGCGAAGACCTCAATACAACCGTGGATATACAGTATCCTCAGGCGGCTCTTGGTTGCGAGGTCAAGATAGAGACCTTCGACGGAACCGAAACTCTTGATATTCCTGCCGGGACACAGCCGGGTTCAAAACTGCGCATAAAAGGCAGGGGCATGCCCAAGCTTCGCGGTAAGGGGAACGGTAACATGAATATTCTTGTAAGGGTTGGAATTAGTAAGAATCCGACAGCTAAAGAGAGAGAGTTGCTTGAGCAAATAGCAGTAGAATTGAAGCTCAAAGTTAAGACCAAAAAAGGTAACGCTCGATAAGTTTAAAAAATAGAGAACCTATACAGAGATAACAAAATGACTATTTGAACCGGACTTGATCTTTTCAAGGAAGATGTTTGTTTTCCAGAAAAGGTACAAGTCCGGTTTAATTATTTAAGAATACCGCAAAAACGCTATTCAAATGTGATTATACGAGAAGGAAAGTATTTTCTTTGAATAAATTTAAATTAATGAAATAAACTTCTTTTTTTGTATCAGACTAAACTTAGAATTCTGAATTTAACAGCGGTTTTTACTTTACATATCTAATCTTCGACTATAGAATAATATACGAGGATTCATTGATATTCTAAACATTTTTCATCCAGATATTATTAAAATTGCATAGCTGAATGGAGGTGGATACAGACAGTAAGTTCTGGAATCACTCTGTAATAAGCAAAATACCTAGAACATTTCCACAATATTATTGGAGGTGCATTATATTGAAGAAGATTCTTGCAGTTTTGGCAGTCATTATTGTTCTTTGCGCCGCAGGCGCAGCATTTGCAGCAGATCCAATAAAAGTGGGTTATCTTGCAGCACTTACCGGCGACTATGCAGCCTATGGAACTACAGAAGTTAACATGGCCAAATTGGTTGTAGGGGATATCAATGCAAAGGGCGGCGTCCTTGGACGTCAGCTCGAACTGGTGGTTTATGACACAAAGACCCGTAATGAAGATGCTGTCAACGCAGTTCGCCGTATGATTGAAAGCGACAAAGTAGTTGCTATCATTGGAGCGAACTCAAGCGGTATCAACATTGCCACCGCACCAATCGTCGATAAAGGCAAGACCCCCCAGATTTCAACAGTGGGAACAAATCCGCTCGTTACAGTCGACAGCAAGGGCAAGGTGCGTCCCTATTCCTTCCGTATTTGCTTCACTGACCCTTATCAGGGCGCATTGGCGGCAGATCTTGCTATGACCAACCTTAAAAAGGACAAAGCAGCTATCCTTTACAATGTCGGTTCTGACTATGCACAGGGGCTTAGAGAGTTCTTTGTTAAAAGCTACACCGCATTGAAGGGCAAAGTAGTAGCAGACGAAGGTTATCGTGAAACAGACGTTGACTTCCGTGCACAGCTGACCAAAGTTAAGAGTTCCGGCGCAAATGTTCTCTTCCTGCCGGGAATGGGCAAGGACATGGCCCTTATAATCAAGCAGGCAAAAGAACTTGGCCTTAACATCGCAATAATCGGCGGCGACGGCTATGGTGAATTTATGAACGAAATAGCAGGAGATTCGATGAAGGGGACCTATTGGGTCAACCATACATATCTCGAAGATCCCGGAATGGCACCAATCTTTGCACGTTACAAAAAAGTTTACAAAGATGACTGCAAAGAATTCGTAAACGGTACCATGGCATATGACGCAGCCTACTGGCTTGTCGACGCTATCAAACGCGCAGGAAAAGCAGAAGGACCCGCAATCGCTAAAGCGCTTGAATCAACAAAGGGACTTAAGCTTCACCACGCAACACTTACCATCGATCCTAAGACTCACAACCCGCTTAACAAAGCGGGCGTAATCCTTAAGGTAGGCGATGATCTTAAAGCACAGTTCTACCAGAAAGTCGAACCTAAATAAGTAATAGTTTACTTTTCCTGAGGGGCACGGGACTCTGTCCCAGCTCCTCAGGAAAACTTTTAGACGTACCTTACAACAGAATAAGCACCAGAAAGGCAGAGGTGTTTTAAATTGGATATGTTAATCCAGCAAATAATAAACGGACTTTCCCTTGGGTCTGTATATGCCTTGATTGCAGTTGGTTATTCTTTGGTCTACTCAATTCTTCTCTTTTCAAACTTCGCGCACGGAGGATTTCTTGTTATTGGTGGTTATCTTTGCTATTTTGCCCTTAGAGGCGCCGGAATGAATATATGGGCAGCATCTTTTGTCGCTTTAATAGGAGCTGGAGTTTCAGCAGTGATAGTAGAACGTCTTGCATACAAACCTATTCGTGAACGGACACCCGTTACCCTTTATATGCTCATTGCCTCTATGGGTATGAGTATTGTTATTGAGAATATTTTCGTAGTTACTGTAGGCGGCCGATTCAGAGCCCTGCCTCCCGTAATTCCGACACAGCCTGTAGATTTTTTTGGATTAGCTACGACCAGTGCTTTTGACATCCTTTCTTTAGTAACGGCAGTTGTTTTTCTTGTTGCTCTTCAACTTTTTCTTTCAAAAACAAAGTGGGGACTTGCCATTAGAGCGGCTTCCTATGATCTCAGGATAGCCGGATTGATGGGAGTAAACGTTAACAGACTTATTTCAATAGTTTTTTTTGTGGCAGGACTTCTTGCCGGAGTCGGGGGTATCTTCCTCTCTGTTAGATATACGCTATATCCGCAGCTTGGAATGATTACTACAAAAGCATTTGTAGCTGCAGTTATAGGGGGTCTTGGCTCACTTCCTGGAGCTGTTGTGGGCAGTCTCATACTTGGTCTTGCTGAAATGCTGACCGCCGGTTTTATATCGAGCCAATTCAGAGATTTAGTCGTTTTTGGTCTTCTTATAGTCACTCTCATAATTCGTCCTACCGGGCTTTTTGGAAAATCCGTAGGCGAGAAAGTGTAGGGGACAAATATGGATGGTTATACTACTGGCATAATAACCCTGCTTGCCATAAACTGTATCGCCGCTCTCGGTGTCTCTCTGTTTACCGGTTTTACGGGAATTTTTACACTGGGACATGCAGGATACATGGCAATAGGGGCATATACTGCAGCAATACTTACTGTTCAGTATGAGGTAAATTTTGTAGTAGCGATAATAGCAGGTGGTATTCTTGCAATGGTATTTGCTTACCTGATAGGTATACCGACCCTTAAGCTTGTTGGAGACTACTACACCATAGCATCCCTTGGTCTGGGCGAAGCAATAAGGCTGGTAATTGAGAACTGGGAAGGCGTAACGAGGGGGGCCAGAGGGTATCCCGGTATCAACAACTACACAACTCTGACCGTTGCTCTATCTTTTCTTCTGGTAATGGGAATCGGAATGTTCTTTTTGGTGAACAGCAGCTTTGGGCGTGCCTTTAAAGCATGCAGGGATGACTATGTGGCTGCATCTCTCCTTGGATTTAACACGGCCAGGTTCAGAGTATTCAGTCTAGCGATATCTGGTTTTTATTGCGGAGTGTCCGGAGCTTTACTCGGGGGTTTCATGTCTTTCATACAACCGGTCATGTTTGACATGGCAAAATCGACAGAGCTTGTTTCCGTAGTCGTTTTTGGCGGTCTGGGGTCAATGAGTGGCTGTTTGATTGGAACAACGATACTGACGCTGGTGACAGAACTATTCCGTCCTATCTCACAGTATCGCATGCTAATCTATGGACTTGTACTCGTCTTGGTAATGGTTTTAAGACCTGAAGGCATCATGGGGACAAACGAACTTACCATAAAATATATCAAAAGCATTTTCTCGCGCAAAAAGAAAATAAGTGCTGCTGACGAGGGGGTGCGCTGATGTCCGTTATACTTGAACTTAAAGATGTCAATAAATCATTTGGAGGCGTTCAAGCAGTTAAAGACATGTCTATGGTTTTAGAGACAGGTGAACTTGCCGGACTTATCGGACCTAACGGAGCGGGTAAAACAACGATATTTAATCTTGTTACCGGTGTGTATGACGTTACAAGCGGGCAGATCGAGTTTAAGGGTAAAAATATCAACAAACTTAAAACTTACCAGGTAATATCTTTGGGTATAGCAAGAACCTTCCAGAACCTAAGGCTTTTTGCTGCGTCATCTGTGCTTGATAATGTAATGACCGCTGCACAGCAACATTATAAATACACTTTTTTCGAGGCTATCAGTCACATGGGACGTTGGAAAAGCTTAGAAAAGGCAACGAGGGACGAAAGTATGGAACTTCTTGAGCTTGTTGGCTTGGCAGATCGGGCAGAGCAAGCAGCAGGGACTCTTCCTTACGGGCTTCAGCGCCGTCTTGAAATTGCAAGAGCTATATCCCTGAGGCCTGACCTTCTGCTTCTTGATGAACCTGCTGCGGGAATGAACGCTGATGAAGTAGAACAGCTCAACGTTCTGATTCAGAAGATACACCATGATTTTAAACTTACAATCTTGCTTATCGAACACCATATGGACATGGTCATGGCAATATGCCCCCACATCTTCTGCATGAACTTTGGAGCTAAAATAGCAGAAGGTTCCCCAGAGGAGATACAGAGTCACCCCGAAGTATTAAAGGCATATCTCGGAGAGGAGGAATAGGACAATGGAAAATAATAACCCTATCCTCTCAGTAAAAAACCTTTTTGTAAATTATGGGGCGATTGAGGCTCTTAAGGGAATCGACCTTGATGTTTACCCTGGTGAGATAGTAGCCGTTATTGGTGCAAATGGTGCCGGAAAGTCTACTATGATGGGTGCAATAATAGGAGATGTTCCAAGAGCTAGCGGAGAGGTTTTGCTTGACGGAATTCCTCTTCCAACAAAAAGTTTTCAGGTAGTAACAGCAGGAGTGAGCCTTGCTCCGGAGGGTAGAAAAGTTTTCGCGCCTTTGACTGTCCTTGAGAACCTGCAGATGGGAGCATTTCCAATCAAAGACTCCAAGCTGGTTTTGGAACAGCTTAAAAAAGTCTATGATCTTTTCCCACGTCTTGAGGAAAGAAAAAGCCAGTATGCCGGGACTCTTTCCGGGGGCGAGCAGCAGATGCTTGCGATTGGAAGGGCTCTTATGGCAATGCCGAGGGTGCTTTTGTTGGACGAACCATCGCTGGGTCTTGCGCCAATCATAATAAACGAAATCTTCAAAGAACTGGTAGTTGTAAACAGAGAACTTGGAATGACGATTCTCATTGTTGAACAGAATGCAAGAAAAGCTCTGCTTCTTTCAAACAGAGCATATGTTCTGCAGACAGGCAAGATAATTATGGAAGGCGATTCTAAGGAACTCCTCCATAATCCTGAAATAGAGGAAGCTTATCTGGGAGGAAAGAAGAAATAGACTTTTAATATTTTTAATAGTCGAAGATATAAAAATTATAGTGAGGATCCTGTTCCTTCTAGAGGAATTAAGGATCCTCATTTACTTTTCTTTTATAAAAAGTTTTTCCCTTAAGTATTCTCTTTTGTCAGATTAAATGTTTTGTTGTCCGTCATGGTCTTAATAGAGTACAATAAAGTGCGGCTTGAAAGGAGTTGGGTTCGATGAAAAAAGATGACAGCTACTGGTGGTATATAACTGTTTCAGCTGATGATGGTCAAGAAGAAATTCTTTTCTCAATAGCTGACATCTCAGGGAGTATAGGCACTGAGCTCCAGGAACTTCCCTTGGGAGGAATCAAGCTAAGAATGTACTACAGGAGCAGTGAAGCTCTGCATGTTTGGAAGGCAAGACTTCTTGATGCGATTAAAGCCTGGGCAAATATAAAAATAGATGATTTTGGTAAGATTGAAAACCAGCCTTGGAATGTTGCTTCACAAGAGGCTTTTCCTCCGCTGCCTGTCGGAAAGACTTTGGTGGTGCTTGCTCCGTGGCACAAAGGGACCGAACCTGAGGGACTTATCCCTCTCTATATCAATCCAGGAAGTGCTTTTGGAACAGGGTATCATGAGAGCACTCAGATAGTTCTTGAGTTGATGGAAGAATTTGTCAAACCGGGAATGACTACAGCAGATATAGGAACAGGGTCAGGAATACTAACAATATGCGCAGTGAAACTGGGTGCCGAAAAAGCCTATGCACGTGATATCGACCCAGCAGTTATAGAAGAAGTAAATAGAAATTATGAACTGAACGGGTTGGACTCGGCTAAAATAGATCTGGCTACAGGGGACCTTCTAAATGGTTTTAAACACAGAGTCGATATTCTGACGGCAAATATTCTTTTAGATCCTCTGACCACAATGCTAGACCAGGTACCTAAGGTTATCGGAAGAGAGGGCATGGCAATTTTTTCCGGTATGCTGCTCACAGAGAGAGATACCTTCCTTGAAGCTCTGGAAAAAGCTAAAATGTTAGAAATTAGGGAGAACACGAAGGGAGAATGGTGGGGTGTCGCTGCCAAGGCTTCGTCTTGAGGAATGCACTTTAAAGGATGGACGCTGGCTTATCGATGAAAAACAGGCGCACCATCTGATAAGAGTAAGACGCTGTTCTACTGGGTCTTTGGCGGAGGGGCTTTTGTCGGGAGAAAGAATCGAATTGCGTCTTCTCTGTGAAGACAGTCTCGTCTTTGCAGAGGAACTGTCACGGGTAAGAGAAGAGGAGCCTACTATAAAGCTGGAACTAATTTTGGCACTTCTTAAAAATGACCAGCTCGATGATTCTCTTCGCTTTGCTGCCGAGACAGGAGCAAGTGCTATCCATCTGATTTCCTGTGAGCGGAGCGTTCCCAAGTACTCCGGCATAAGGCTTGAAGATAAGATGTCCCGCTGGAGAAAGATTCTAGCTGAGTCTACAAAACAGGCGGGGTCAGCCTCACCTCCGAAACTTTCCCCCCCTCTTTCATTAATGGAGCTCAATTTGAAAATAATACCTGAATGTAGATTTGCAGCGATCCTCTCCCCTGAAGC
>JAAYEY010000172.1 GCA_012728505.1 Synergistaceae bacterium
GTCGAGCAAAACAAGGTCATAGGCCTCTGCGTCGAACATCTTAAGGGCTTCTATGCCGTCTGAAGCTATATCAGCTTCATATCCTTCTCTCAGCAGATATGCTTTTTCGACATCGGCTATCAATTTCTCGTCTTCAACAATAAGGATCTTTGTCATCTCAATCACCGCAATCAGTATAAATCAAAAAGGCGAAATAGGGCTGAATGTACGGGGACCGGCTTATGCCGGTCCCCGTACATTATCATAAGTATCTACTGCTGCGTGCAATTATTTTTGTATCCCATTCCAAAACCCCGGCCGTTTCTGAAAGCTTCGGGGTTTTTGAGCATCTCTTCGAGACGCGCATTGTCACGGACATTCTTTATCTTCTGAATCTGGGCATGAAGGTCGCGGACCTTTGTCTTGTTAGGCGCCTCTTTCTGAAGTTCCGTCCTTATTTCGGTGTGAATCTTTCGTATCTCTTCCATTTGTGCTTTGTCTTCAGGAGAAAATTCACGTCTTGGACCTCTCGCGGCCTGAGTAAACTTTGAAGGATCCTTCAATACAGCTTCAAAATGGGCGGCTTCGATATCTCGGTTCAGTTTTTGTATCTTTCCGTGAATCTCACGCGCCTTGGCTTTGTTCGGGGTCTCCTTCTGTAGCTCCGCTCTCATGTCAATATTAAGCTTGGCTCTTTCATCGATCTTTGATCTCACTTCAGGAGTAATGTTCTGCCATGCAGACTGGCCATATCCCATAGGCATCCCTAATCCCTGACCACATTTAGCCCCTTTTCCTAAGCCGGGTGCGGCCATAGCGCTTCCTGCAAACACAAGAACTAAAATTGCTGCGACAAATAATTTCTTTTTCATTTACATCTACCTCCGTTTTTTTTATTAACATCTCTTGATGTTCAGTGATATAAGCTTAACAATGTCATATGAGGATTTTATGACGTAAATGTGTGGATTTTATGGAGATGCAAACTTGCACATCAAGCCCCTCTAAGCACCAAAGGACCTTTGTATGGTATAAAAAAGGCTCCCTACATAAACAAAAAGTTTAAGCGGAAGCCGTCAAAATTGCTGTATTCTTTAATTATTACAAGAAGAGCTATCAAAAATGAGTCAACTTGCAATTCCTATTTGTCTGCCTAGTTCATAGGCCTTCATGTTGCTCTCAAGGTATTCAGGTTTTTTCGCTCCTAGTTTCTGCTTGATTATTTCTCGCGCCGTTTCGTCAGAGATAAAATCGGAGAGAGCGATCACAACCCCAAGTATAACAACGTTGACAGCCTTTTCGTTGCCAAGGCTGACTGCAATTTGCGAAGCACCAACCGGAATTACCTTGATGTCTTTTCTGGAAGGGATGTATTTCGCCATGTCCTTGTTGTAGACAAGTATGCCTCCCGGTCTTACAGATTTCTCGTACTTATCGAGAGAGGGCTGGTTAAGCGCGACTACGACATCTG
This sequence comes from Synergistaceae bacterium, assembly GCA_012728505.1. GTDB lineage: Bacteria > Synergistota > Synergistia > Synergistales > Synergistaceae > Caenicola. Next base: position 1,451 of record JAAYEY010000172.1, read on the forward strand.
CCTTCGGCACAAAAGGAGATCCTATCTCCTTGTTGCTTACGGTAACACCGCAGTTTGCCGTTCCTCCTCTCATCTCGGGTCCATATGACGGCAACCATGTCACATATTTTCCTTCTTTGATCGCGCCATATGCTACAAGCTGACCCAGAACCATCACACCCTGACCGCCGAAACCTGCACAAAACAGCGTACGTGTGTAATTTGACATGGAATATCCCCCCTACTCGAAATCCTTAAAGACCCCTAGTGGAAAATAAGGGATCATATTTTGAACAAGCCAGTCACATGCGTCTGTCGGTCTCATCCCCCAGTTAGTGGGACAGGTCGAAAGAACTTCCACAAATGAAAAGCCCTTGTTTTCAATCTGGTTCTTGAATGCTTTTTTTATGGCTTTTTTCATGTTGTTCAAATGCGCCGGTTTTGCCGCAGAAACTCTCTCTATGTAACATGGAGAGGCAAGCGATGCAAGCAACTCCGACATTCTTATCGGATAACCCGCCTTAAGGGGATCACGCCCGCTCTGTGTGGTTGTTGTTTTCTGTCCAAGCAAGGTTGTGGGAGCCATTTGCCCCCCGGTCATACCGTATATTGCGTTATTTATGAATATTACTGTAATGTTTTCAGATCGATTCGCTGCATGCACTATCTCAGCCATCCCTATAGAAGCAAGGTCGCCGTCTCCCTGATAAGTAAATATAATTCTGTCAGGCCTGATACGCTTGAACCCTGTAGCCACAGCAGGAGCCCTCCCATGGGGAGCCTCTATAAAATCCGTGTCTATGTAGCCGTACATAAGGGCGGCACAACCTACTGGCGCTACCCCCGTAGTAATGTCCTGTATATCGAGTTCATCAAGGGTTTCGCATAGCATCTTGTGAGCTATTCCGTGAGTGCATCCCGGACAGTAGTGTGAATTTACTCCTTCGATTAAGCTTTTGGGCCTCTGGTAAATAATTTTCTCAGCCATTTGCATTCCCCTCCTTTTCAGGAGAGCTCCGCGAATATCTTGCGGCACTCCTCTTCGATTTCATCAACTCCGGGACACATCCCGCCAGAGCGTCCGTAAAAACTGACGGGCAGTCTGTATTTGACCCCTCTGTTAACATCTCTGAGCATCTGTCCCCAGTTCATTTCTACATCTAAAATATGTTTGCAGGTGGGAATAAGACTTTCAAAATCTTTATATGGGAAGGGACTGACCAGAAGAGGCCTTATGAGCCCGACTTTGTAACCTTCAGATCGCAGGCTGTCTACCGCGGATTTTGCTATCCTTCCTACTGTGCCAAATGCTGAAATTACAACATCTGCGTCTTCAGTAAGATATTTTTCACAGGACGTCTCTTTACTCTCTATCTCATGCCACTTTGCTTCGAGTTTCCTATTGTGTGCTTCAAGTTCTTCCGGATCAAGGTAGAGGCTTCTTAGAATGACGCGCTTACCGCCTCTTTCGCGCATGTATCCGCATGCCCATTCTTCAGGCTTTGATAGATTTTTGCCGTGCCCTTCCGGGATCTCAACAGCTTCCATTATTTGACCAATAACACCATCACAGAGAACCATTACAGGAATCCTGTATATCTGCGCCAGATCGAAAGCTTTCTGCACCATGGTGACTGTTTCCTGAAGAGAAGCGGGCGCGAAGACTATCAAATTGAAATCTCCATGCCCTATGCCGCATGTTGCCTGATTATAGTCAGACTGGGACGGAAGGATTCCTCCCAACCCGGGGCCGGCTCTTACTACATTGACAATGACTACGGGTATCTCCTGCCCGGCTATGTAACTTATTGTTTCGGACATCAGAGATATGCCGGGGCTTGAGGAGCTTGTCATGACTCTTTCTCCTGTAGCTCCTCCGCCAAGTATCATGTTAGATGCTGCAACTTCGCTTTCTGCCTGGAGATATACGCCACCGACCTCAAAAAGCCGCTTCGACATATACTCCGGAATCTCGTTCTGGGGGGTTATCGGATAGCCGTAGAAATACTTACAGCCGGCCTGAACAGCAGCTTCTGCA
>JAAYEY010000019.1 GCA_012728505.1 Synergistaceae bacterium
ACGGTCATAATGCAGGGTAGAGTCCATTATTATGAGGGCTATAAAATGGAAGAAGTCATATTTCCAGTGAGAGTCCTTGGGCTTCTCGGAATTAAAACTCTTATCGTGACGAACGCTTCGGGCGGGATTAACAAAACTATACCGCCGGGAGGTATAGTTGCCATAGAGGATCACATAAACTTTATGGGAAGCAACCCTCTAATCGGAGAAAATGACGAAGATCTTGGTCTTCGCTTCCCCGACATGTCTGAAGCTTATGATAAAGAATATATAGAAAAACTTTTTGATGCAGCAAAAAAAGAAAACATCAAACTGAACAAGGGTATTTATATTGCATTTTCAGGGCCATCTTTTGAAACACCCGCCGAGATAAGGATGGCTCGGGTATTGGGAGCGGACGCTGTAGGAATGTCCACTGTACCTGAAGTCATAGCAGCGAACCACATGGGAATCAGAGTGTGCGGTATATCATGTGTTGCAAATGCGGCAGCCGGGATATCAGAGAACAAGCTTACTCACAAGGAAGTGCTTGAGACTATGGAAAAAAGCTCAGATTCGATATGCAGGCTGATATCTGCATTTCTGAAGGAGATAAAATGATGAGCTTCAATGCGATAGAATTTATCGAAAAAAAGAGAGACTGTCACAAGCACACCCAAAAAGACATTCAAGCCTTTATGGACTCAATAATGAATAATTTAGTGCCAGATTACCAAATTTCTTCATGGCTGATGGCGGCCTATCTCAACGGTCTCGATGATGATGAAATAATGTATTTTACAGAAGCATTGGCCCATTCAGGTGCGATACTGAGCTATCCCGAGGGTGACAAAATAATAGACAAACATAGCACTGGCGGGGTAGGAGATAAAACAACTCTTATACTTATTCCGCTTGTGGCATCATGCGGTGCTGTTATATCAAAGCTAAGCGGCCGTGGACTTGGGTACACGGGGGGTACAGTAGACAAACTAGAATCCATTCCTAACATAAACATGCATCTCAGTGAAACGGAGTTTAAGGCACAGGTTAAAAAGATTGGCTGTGCTATATCAGGACATTCCCATAAGCTTGCTCCTGCGGAGGGCAAATTTTACAATCTTAGAGATGTCACCAGCACTGTGCCATCGATACCTCTCATAACTGCAAGCATAATCAGTAAAAAAATTGCAGGCGGCGCTTATGGTTACCTCTTTGATGTCAAATGCGGCAGCGGAGCCTTTATGCATGATTTTAAAAGTGCATTGCTTCTTGCAAAAAAACTTGTTGATGTATCCAAAAAGCTGAACAAAAAATGCGTTTCAATAATCACGGACATGGAACAACCCCTTGGAGAATGGGTTGGCAACTCCGTAGAAGTCTATGAAGCGATAGAGGTTCTCTCAGGAAAGGGTCCATCAGACACAAGAGAACTCTGTTTGGTACTGGGAGCAAATATGTTATATATGGCAGGCAAAGCAGTTTCCATTGACGAGGGAATGGAAAAATGTATTAAAGCACTTGATGACGGATCCGCTCTGAATAAGTTCAAAGAGCTAATCGAAGCTCAAAAAGGCGACAGCGATGTAATTAATGAGCCGGAAAAGATTTTGCCCAAAGCATCCTATGTACACGAAATAAGGTCGGATAGAGAAGGATTCCTATCTAGGCTAGATGCCCTTCTGATAGGCGAAGGTTTAAGGGCCCTTGGCGGCGGCAGACTGACTCAGGATGACATGATTGATCTTTCGGTAGCAATACAGTTGCTTGTTAAGATTGGCGATAAAGTTTCCGAAGATGAAGTGATAATAAGAGTATTTTATAACAGTGAGAAAAAACTTGAGGAATCGCTGAAATACATACAAAATTCGTGGACAGTAAGCGACTGTGCTGAGAAAAGAAAGCTTATAATTGATAGGATAAGTTAATTAGAAGTTGAAATTCACGGACATATCTGTTAATCTACGACTGTCAGCATGGAGGCGAGTTTCAGCTGGTGCTGGGCCCGGACTTCAAATCCGGTGGGGGTCGGTAACGCCGGTCCCGGTGTGTTCGATTCGCACACGCCTCCGCCATGTTTGTTATGCCCTGCACTCAGTGCGGGGCTTTTGTGTTATTATGAACTATCGTAAAGGTGGAATATTATGTTTATAACCTTTGAAGGAATAGATGGCTCCGGAAAGTCTACTCAGGCTGCTTTATTCAGTAAGTGGCTCATTGAACATAAACAACGTCGTGCGATCCTTACCAGAGAACCTGGAGGATGGCCTGGTGGTGCTTTGTTACGTGATTTAGTCGTAAGTGGAAGCTTGAGGCACCAATGGAGTGAAGCCTTTCTTTTTATGCTCGACAGGGCGGAACACGTAGCCACCGTTATCCAGCCCGCGCTAGATTCTGGAAGTGATGTTGTCTGCGAAAGATATCACGATTCGACCCTGGCCTACCAAGTTTGGGGCAGGGGACTTCCTCTCGATACTTTCGATCAACTTGCTAAGCTTTCTGCTTTTCCTGTCCCTGACCTTACTGTCCTCTTCGACATTTCTCCAGAGCGTGGACTGAGGAGAGCAAAGTCACGAGGAAAGCTGGATTCTTTTGAAAAAGAGGGAATCTCGTTCATGACAAAAATAAGGGACGGATACCTTGCCCTTTCGAAACGAGATCCTGACAGGTGGCTTATAATAGAGTGTACTGAAGAAAGCAGTGAGGAAGTTTTTAGTATATTGATAAAATCACTTGTTTCGAGGGGGATCTTCTGTGATAAGTGACGGTCTTGCCCTACTTGAGGCTTCTCAGGGATGGAAAGATGTTGTAGAGACTGTTCGGATGAAAAGATGTCCTCAGTCAGTTGCTGTAACGGCACCTGAGATAGTTCAAAAAATATTTGTTGAAAACTACGGCAGGCTTATTTTGGGTGATGATGCCGGTTGGGAGAATGGAAGTCATCCTGACATGGTCGAAGCAGGCGAACAACTTGTCCAGCCTACCATAGATGAATGTAGAACTCTTCAGGGAGAGTTGGCCCTGCATCCTCTTATATCCGACAGGAGGTTGGCAGTGATTTGGGCTGCCGATAAACTTTCAATTGAAGCTTCTAACAGTTTACTTAAACTGACAGAAGAACCTCCGGAACATGGGTGCATACTGTTTGTTTCTGAAGAAGACAAACTTATCCCTACCATAAAAAGCAGAGTTTGGTCAGTACATATAGAAATACCTGTGGAACTTGCCCAGGCGAAACCTCACCCGAATTCGACAAAAGAATGGGCTGAATGGATAGCGGCAGGAAAGAAAAAGGATTCAAAAATATTGTATTTTGAGATAGAAGGCTGGGTCAGAGACCTGACAGAAAAAGAGGATTTCAGAAAAGCTGCGAACCTTGATTCTCTGATTAGGATAATGGAATCTAAAAGGCTCTCTGTGCCTATGATACAGGATCTGACCTTAATGGTCGTCAAGGAGGGAATTCCCTGTGAGCAAATATTTAGCAATATATGGTAAGCCAAGGTATCTTGGTATATTAGAATACAGCGCTGAGGAGCCTATAGCCAAAGGCGCAACTGTAGTGGTCGAATCACACAGGGGAGAAGAGCTGGCCGTTGTTGCCGGCATGTTAACCCCTGAGCAGGAGCACGAATACAGGCTTCTGAGAAATGCCTCGGAGCATGGCGATTCCTCTTCCAAAACAGCTGAACCTCTTGTAACTGACCTCTCTTTGATCTCTTTTGCAACTGATGAGGACCAAGACACGAGTAATCTCTACAGGCAAGAAGAGGACGAAATATTAAAAAGCGCTATAAACCTGCTTAAGCCTCATGATATCGAGATGAAACTGATAGATGTTGAATTTCTCCGAAACAGAAGAAAACTTTTCTTCTATTTCTCCTCAGAACAAAGGGTTGATTTTAGAGCCTACGTACGCGACCTTGCAAGAGAATTCAAGACAAGGATAGAGCTTAGACAAATAGGAGTACGTGACGAAGCAAAGATAATAAAGGGCCTTGGTCCATGTGGGCAGCCCTGTTGCTGTAGCTACTGGCTCAACCAGTTTGCCCCAATATGCATAAGAATGGTCAAAGAGCAGAACTTGGCCCTTAATCCAGCAAAAATATCTGGAATATGCGGCCGGCTAATGTGCTGCATGTACTATGAGCACAACGTCTACAAAGAACTTTGGGAAAAACTTCCAAATCCGGGAACAAAAATTAAAACACCAAATGGTAACGTCGTCGTGTCAGGGGTAGAAATACACACAAATAGCGTTCGCTGTTATGTTCCGTCAAGAGGCGAAATCAAGATTCCTATAGACCTGTTCGATAAATTTAAAGAAACTGTGGTTTCAGGAAAAGACTGGATAGTAGAAGAGATGCCAGGGGTTGTTATTCCGATTGGCACCAGCATGGATATGCCCGACTTCTTTGGCCGAGTAGAAACTAAAATACTCAAAGGAAAAGAAAATAGCAAAGATAAAAGAAAAGAAAATGAAAACGAAGATCAAACACGAAATGCGGGAAGTAAACCAAGGAACAAAAATAGAAGACCACGGAAACTTCCTGCGGCTTCAATAGATCTGCCAAATAAAACAATAAACAAAGAAAACATTAATAAGCCTGAAGGGCCTCTCTCTACAGAAAAAGAGAGTGACAAGACAGAGACTGCAAAAAAGAAAGCGCGTCGACCAAGACGGAGAAGATCGGGAACAAAAAAACCTGATCAGCCAACCGTAACAGAATAGGAGATATGTACTTTGGATCTTTTTAAAAACCTTGCGTACAAGCTAAAAAATACAGGGAATAAATGGACTCAGGGAGTATCCAACCTCTTTTCGGATGAGCCCATATCAGATGAATTTTGGGAGGGTCTTGAAGAGCTCCTAATATCAGGTGATGTTGGAATAGACCTAACTGAGAGTCTTATAGATAGACTTAGGCAAAGAGCGATAGATGAAAGAATATCAAGAACATCTGAACTCAAAGCAGTCTTTTCTACTTTGCTAATTGAACAGTTACAGGCAGTAAAGGGAATGGGCGACCCACTAAACATAGGCGTTAAACCGGCCGTAATTCTCATGATAGGTGTCAACGGCAGCGGTAAAACAACTACCGCAGGAAAGTTGGCCGCACAATTCAAAAACGAGGGTAAAAAAGTACTTCTGACTGCGGCTGATACTTTCAGGGCTGCGGCAATAGAACAACTCAAGGCTTGGGGTGAAAAGATATCTGTCCGCGTTATAGCTCAGAATCAGGACAGCGACCCTGCTGCTGTAGTTTTCGACGCTATCATGGCTGCAAAAGCAGGCGATTACGATGTCATAGTAGTTGACACTGCTGGAAGGCTCCACACAAAATCAAACCTTATGGATGAGCTAGCCAAAGTCTATCGAATAGTCAAACGCGAAATCCCTGACGGACCTGCGGAAGCGCTCATTGTCCTTGATGCAGTAACCGGTCAGAACGGATTCATGCAGGCTGAAGCGTTTAGCAAAGTAATGCCTGTGACCGGAATCATTCTTACAAAATTTGACAATACTTCAAAGGGTGGAATTGTGCTCGCAATAGCTGAAAAGCTTAGCATGCCAATCAGATATGTAGGATTGGGCGAGGGAGTAGACGACCTCCAGCTTTTTGACCCTAAGACATTCATAGAGACACTACTCAACATAGAAAACAATGATTGATTCAGAATGTTTTAAAAAAGATAATGTCACTAAGCATCCTAGGGACCCACTCGTAAAAAAAATAGTGGCACTTCTGGTGCCTAGGGGAGAAAACGAAATTTTCTCTGAAGCGAGTCAGCTTCTTCATGATATATGGGGAGAGCCTGAACGTGTAAGCCCCTTTATACCCTTTACTTGGACGAATTATTATGAAGATATCGCTCCTGAGCTTGACAGGTGTTTTTTCTCCTATCCCGGACTCTTTCACATGTCAGAACTTCCTGACTGGAAGATAGAGACCTGCAGTCTCGAAAAAGCTACAGGGCCAACAAGAAGAGTCAACCTAGACCCTGGCACACTTGACGGCGCAAGGCTTTTGCTTGCGTCGACAAAAGGTCATGCTCACAGGATATACCTCAGAGATGGTATTTTCGCAGAAGTGACCTTGTGTAGAAGAAAAGGAAATTGGGAGAGTTTTTACTATACATTTCCGGATTTTAAAAGCGGTTCATACTTCTCATGGCTTGATAAAGTTCGTCAGGATTGGAAAAGAGAAAAGAGCAACGTATCTTTATAGGGGGTAATTAAATGATAGATCGCTATGAAATTCCTGAAATAAAGGCAATATGGAACGATCAAAACCGTTTTCAGAAATGGCTTGATGTCGAGCTCGCAGTTTGTAAAGCGTGGAACGAGGCAGGTAAAATACCTAACCAAGATTACAAAAATATAATTGAAAAAGCCTCCTTTAGTGTTGAGAGGATCAAGGAAATAGAAGAGGTAACCCAGCACGACGTGATAGCTTTTGTTTCAAGCGTAGCGGAGTCTATAGGTGAATCGGGACGTTACGTCCATCTCGGACTCACCAGTAGCGATGTCATCGACACAGCCTCTTCACTGCTCCTTGCAGAAAGCCTTGAAGCAACCCTTCTATCCCTCAAAGAACTTCATAAGGCAATTGGAGAAAAAGCTCTGGAATACAAAATGACTCCCTGTGCCGGAAGGACCCACGGCATTCATGCCGAACCCACGACGTTCGGGCTTAAATTGCTTAACCACTATGCTGAAATAGCTCGAGATATAGTTAGGGTCAACGAGTCCAAAAAAGAAATCATGGTTGGCGGTCTCTCCGGAGCAGTTGGTACATATGCGAATTGTCCGCCCTCTATTGAGGCTAGAACATGCGAAATCCTTGGTCTTGCTGTGGACCCGGTTTCTACACAGGTTATACAACGGGACAGACATGCTCAAATAGTTACTAACATTGCCATATTGGGTGCATCGCTGGAAAGACTTGCCCTTGAAATCCGTCACCTACAGAGAACAGAGGTACAGGAAGTGCTAGAACCTTTCAAGAAAGGGCAGAAGGGCTCATCTGCCATGCCTCATAAAAAAAATCCGATCCTCACTGAAAGAGTCTGCGGAATGGCAAGACTTTTACGAGGTTATACTATTCCTGCAATTGAAAATATTGCACTCTGGCACGAACGGGACATTAGCCACTCTTCAGTGGAGCGTGTTATGTGGCCCGATGTATTCCATCTTGTAATTTACATGACCAAGACAATGACAAAGATAATAAAAGGGATGACCGTTAATCAGGAAAGAATGAAACAAAACATAGAGATAACGAAGGGCCTTCTTTTTTCAGGCAGAATCCTGGTATCGCTAGTAGAAAAAGAAGGAATAAGCAGGGAAGACGCCTATGCAATAGCGCAAAGCAATGCGATGAAGTGCTGGAACGAGAGAATACCATTGCTGGAACTTCTTAAAAATGACCCAAGGATAAACAAAATGAGTGACAGTGAACTGGAATCTTTGTTTGATTTGGAGTATTATCTTAAACATATAGAAGAGGTCTTCAACAGATTTCCAGAACTGACGGAGGCCGCTTCTATAAAATAAAACATCATAATAATATGGAGGATTTGCAAATGGCTGCTCCAGACAGAAATATTGCTCTCGAAATGGTTCGTGCTACGGAAGCTGCGGCGATGACCGCTGGACGGTGGATGGGACGTGGAGACAAGAACGGAGCTGACGGTGCCGCTGTAAACGCTATGCGGTTCATGCTCAACAACGTCCAGATGGACGGTGTGGTCGTTATTGGAGAGGGAGAAAAAGATGAGGCTCCTATGCTCTTTAACGGAGAAAAACTTGGTACCGGATCTAGTCCGCAGGTTGACATTGCTGTCGATCCGATTGACGGTACACGTTTAACAGCCCAGGGTCTTCCAAACGCAGTCAGTGTAGTCGCATTCGCTGACCGTGGAAGCATGTATAACCCGCAGCATGTTTTTTACATGGACAAAATTGCAACCGGTCCCTTCGCAGCTCACGCTATCAACATTGATGCGTCTCCTACCGACAACATAAGAGCAGTTGCAAGAGCTCTCAG
>JAAYEY010000173.1 GCA_012728505.1 Synergistaceae bacterium
AAGATAGAGACAAGGCAGTCGGTCGATAATATAGATGAAATTCTTTCCGTTGTTGACGGTATTATGGTGGCAAGAGGAGACCTTGGTGTTGAAATGCCGACAGAGGACGTACCTATGGTCCAAAAAGAGATAATCGAAAAATGTCGGTCCCAGGGAAAACCGGTTATTGTCGCAACTCAGATGCTCGACTCCATGATACGTAATCCCAGGCCTACAAGGGCAGAGGCAAGCGATGTCGCTAACGCTGTGATTGACGGTACGGATGCTGTGATGCTATCAGGAGAGACAGCAAGCGGTAAATATCCTGTCGAATCAGTGAAAATAATGCATAAAATATTAATGAGAACAGAGGAGAACTTAAGTGATTGGCAGCGGACGCCAACGGTCTTTTTTAACTGCGGTGAAATTGCGGATGCCGTCAGTAAGGCAGCTCGTGATATTTCTGAAACAGTTCGAGCCTCGGCGATCCTTTCACTGACAAGAAGCGGAGCGACCGCACGAATGGTAAGTAAATACAGGCCCTATTGTCCGGTAATCGCATTGACGCCCTCCTTTTCAACATGGCGGGAGCTTGCCCTTGTTTGGGGTGTATATCCCTTGATTTGCCCTTTTACTATCGATGTTGAAGAATCTGTCTCAAATTCTGTCACTATAGTTCAGCAAGAAGGAATGATAAAAGGTGGAGATACCGTCGTATTCACATCAGGCATCCCTCTTGGTGTTCCGGGCAGTACTAATCTTCTACAAGTCTATACTGTAGGAAAGATAATTGGTAAAGGCCTGTCTTTGATAAAAAGAAAAGTAACAGGTGTTGTCTGCAAGGCAGAGAATGCCCATCAGGCAAATAAAAAGATCTCGCCTAATTCCATATTAGTGGTCAGGAAGTCCGACCGTGACTTTGTACCCGCTATGGAAAGGGCTGCCGGTGTAGTCAGTGAGGATGCCGGTTTTTCTAGCCATGCCGCTGTCACATCACTAGATTTAGGACTTCCGGCCATAGTGGGAGTTTCAGGAATATTTGATGCGGTAGAGGATGGCACTCTCATCACTCTTGACGGACTTCGCGGTGTAGTATATCTGGGGCGAATCCAGTAATGGCGCTTATTGGTGCACACATATCAGTAGCTGGAGGCCTTTTTAAAGCTTATGAGCGGGCTGATGATCTTGGTTGTGAATCAATGCAGATATTTACGAGAAACCAGAGACAATGGCTTAACAAGCCTCTCTCCTTTCAGGAGATAGAAGATTTTTACAGAGCATCTAAAGACAGTTCTGTAAAGAAAGTGGTTTCTCATGCTTCTTATCTGATTAATCTGGCAGGAACTGGTGAGATCAGAGAGAAAAGCCGGGATGCTCTAATCAAAGAGCTGGAAAGATGTGACCATCTAATTATTGGGGATGTAATACTGCATCCTGGATTTGCATTGGACTTAACTGTGGAAGAAGCTTGGAAACAGGTTTCAACATCACTTTTGGAAGTACTTGACGCAACATCTGAGATGAGAGTCAGAATATTGCTTGAGACAATGGCTGGGCAGGGGTCAGTACTTGGCAGTGACATTGCCGAATTTTCGACGTTACTCGATCTTTTAGAAGACCACCCAAGGATTGGTTTTTGCGTAGACATATGCCATGTTTTTGCAGCTGGTTATGAGGTTAGGACCCACGAGTCATACAACAGGCTGGTGGATATACTTCAGAAGCATGTTGGGCTAGGCAGGATACACTGCTGGCACATGAGCGATAGCAAGATGGAAAAGAACAGTAAAAAAGACAGACACCAGCATCTTGGAGAGGGGAACATAGGTCTTAATCCCTTTTCAATGCTTATTAACGATAAAAGATTTGAAGAAATCCCTGCAATACTTGAAACGCCGAAAGAGGGAATCGGTGAC
>JAAYEY010000174.1 GCA_012728505.1 Synergistaceae bacterium
ATCAATATAACTACCACTTGTGAAGTTGGGCTTTATTCTGTACAATACATTCCATCGGCGTAAACATAAGAACATGCAATATAGTCAACCTGTAAATAGAATGATCCTGATTTAGCTGCATTGCACCAACCGAACCATGACAATTGAAACTGAGGTGATAGAGAATGATATTAACAGTAATTTTAAGTGTGATTGCAGGACTTGTTGTTGGAGTTCTGATAGGGTATATGTACCAAAAAAATATTGCAAACAAAAAGTATAAGGGAGCTCTCTCGGAATCAGAAAGAATTATTTCCGAAGCTGTTAAAAAAGCCGAACAGATGAAGCGGGAAGTCGTTTCTGAAGGAAAAGAAGAGATCCACAGATTAAGACAAGAACTTGACAGAGACACCAAGGAACGAAGGAATGAGCTTCAGCGTTCCGAAAGGCGCCTCGAACAAAAAGAAGAAAATCTCGACAAAAAGATCGAAAATATCAGTCGTAAAGAAGAAGAACTTATCCAACGACACGAACAGGCACAAGAAAAACTGAACCAGCTCTCTGTTAAGGAACAGGAACTCATTTCCAATCTCGAACAGATCGCCCAGCTTACACGTGAAGAAGCTAAAAACCTCTTAATGGCTGAAGTTGAATCAGAAGCCAACCATCTAATAGGTCTAAGGCTTAAAGAACTGGAAGAACGTGCTAAGCGTGAAGCAGATCGTAAAGCTCAGGAAATTATTGCAACCGCAGTCCAGCGCTGCAGTGTTGAATTTACGTCTGACGCAGTGGTCAGCGTTGTAAATCTTCCTTCTGACGAGATGAAAGGCCGAATCATCGGCAGAGAAGGCCGCAACATCAGGACCTTTGAAACACTTACCGGTGTCGACCTTATAGTTGATGATACTCCAGAGGCCGTTACCTTGAGCAGTTTTGATCCAGTACGGCGAGAAGTTGCACGCTTATCCCTTGAAAGGCTCGTTGTTGACGGACGTATTCACCCTGCTCGTATTGAGGAAATTATCGAACGCGCAGAAAAAGATGTCCAGATACAGATTATTGAAACTGCAGAGCAGGCATTGCTTGAAACCGGTATCAAGAATATGCATATTGAGCTTACTAAGATTATTGGTCAGCTTAGATATCGTACAAGCTACGGACAAAATGCACTTGCTCACAGTTTGGAAGTTGCCCACCTTGCCGGCATTATGGCTGCAGAGATGGGATTGGATGAGCATAAAGCGAAAAGAGCAGGACTTCTGCATGATATAGGAAAGGCTGTCGACCACCAGATAGAAGGACCTCATGCAAAAATCGGAGCTGATCTTGCTAAAAGATATGGAGAAGCTCCTGATATAGTAAACGCTATTGCAGCGCACCACGAAGACGAAGAACCGCAGACCATATACGCTGTTCTTGTTGCTGCAGCTGACGCAGTCAGCGCTTCACGTCCGGGAGCTCGCAGAGAGAGTCTTGATGCCTATGTTAAGAGGCTTGAAAAACTTGAAGAAGTTGCCAAGTCCTTCGCAGGTGTCAGTAAAGCTTTTGCGATTCAGGCTGGCAGAGAAGTCCGCGTAGCAGTATGTCCTTCTGTAACTGATGAAGGAGCCATGCAGAAGTTAGCTTACGATATTGCGCGTAAGATAGAAGAAGAAATGAGATATCCTGGACAGATAAAGGTTACCTTGCTTAAAGAGACAAGAGCTGTCGAGTACGCGAAGTAGGCGACGCATGATGCGAATCCTTTTTATTGGAGACATAATGGGAAGGCCCGGGAGAAAATCTGTCCCCCGGGCTTTGCCTTCTCTGCGCGAAGAATTTGGTGGCTTTGATTTTATAATCGCCAACGGAGAAAACAGCGCTGCCGGATTTGGTCTCACAGAATCGGTTATGAACGAACTTTTTGGAATGGGTGTCGATATCCTGACAAGTGGCAACCACGTGTGGGATAAGAAAGATATTATACCTTTGCTTGACAGTGAAAAAAGGATCCTCAGACCGGCCAACCATCCAGAAGGAACTCCAGGGCATGGATTTGGTACGTTTGAAAAAAATGGAAATGTGATTTCTGTTATCTCTTTGCAAGGGAGGACATTTATGCCCCCTCTTGATTGTCCGTTTAGAGCTGCAGAAAAGCTGATTGAGAAATCGAAGACTCCTTGTGTATTTGTTGATTTCCATGCCGAGGCATCATCGGAAAAAAAAGCACTTGCATATTGGCTTGATGGGAAAATTTCCGCTTTAGTGGGTACCCATACACATGTACAGACAGCGGATGAACAAGTTCTTCCAGGAGGAACAGCCTTCATATCTGATGTCGGAATGACGGGGGGACATGGAGGAGTAATTGGAATGACCGCCGAGTCCGTTATGCCTCGGTTTTTGTATGGTACTCCGACCAGATTTGAGATTTGTGATGCCGATATAAGATTTCAGGCTGTAGTAATCGATATTGATGATGAAACGGGCAGAGGGATGGATATTCGCCGAATTAACATCTCTTGTGACAACTGAGAACAGTTTTGAACCTTAATCTTGAATAAAGGCGGAGGGATATCTTAACGTCTCTCCGCCTTTACTTGTGTTGAAAACACTTTTTTTACAGAAGAGTTTGTTGCATTAAAACCTTTGTTATGTTGTTTTATGTGATGATTAGTTTAAATATGTTTAGTATTTAATAAGGATATAGCCTTTTTATAACTATTTTACAACTTGTGTTTTTGACTGTAGTATGTTATACAACTTAAGCGCTGAAGGGGTATAACTTCAGCCGTGGCTTTTTTAATTTTTGAGAGGAGAGGATTTTATGCCTAAGGAAAGAGAACAGTGGGGTAG
>JAAYEY010000175.1 GCA_012728505.1 Synergistaceae bacterium
AATCAAAGTAGAACCGGGAGACAATGTGAACAGTGAGATATGCGATTGTTTCAAATAAGAAAAGGTCAAACAATGTTATCCAAGAATATTTATAATTTCCCGGACAATTAGATTTGATGAATTGTTAGAAACGGGCTAGGCAAGATAAGATCCCTAAATAAAAGAGACCGGTAACGAAAATTCATTAAATCTTATTTTTTCGTGTAACCCACCAAGGGGCCATGGATGAGTCCTTATGGCCCTTTGCAGTTAACTCCCATAATGTCGCCACTATGCTGTTCATCCTCGCAGCAAAAGCAAAAAAGGGCATTAATGGCAAAAAACAGAGGCGAGAGAGATCCTCTTTAGGCCTCTCAGAAAGACATGCGACGAAAATCAGGTACATTATGAGTAATAGTAAGAAATAAAACAGATAGACAATAGCCATTATCGCAAGAGAATATTCAATCGGATAACGAACAAACAGCCAAACAGTATAAACAAAAATAACAAAAGGCATGACTATCTGTGAAAAAAGCCCCGTAAATACCAACATGACAAAATTAGGCCATCCAAGGATTTGGGGATTGAATGATTGCCTATGCTTACGAAAATACAGGTAAGAAAGGTCTCCGTCCCACCTTATCCTCTGTTTTAAAAAGCCAAGAAATGTAGATGGAGCATCTGTATGTCCAATAGCCTCCGGATCAAAAACTATTCTAAATTTCTCTTTGTATCTTCCAAAATAATTCTTTATTCTTATGGTCATATCAAGATCCTCTGCAGTTCCCGCATCCCACCCATTTACAAGTTCAAGTACGCTTTTTCTGAAAACTCCAAATGCACCAGATATGTTGTTTACTATGTTGAATGAACTCAATCCGGTTTTAGATGCCTGTATCGAGACAAAATATTCAATAGCCTGCAGAGATGATGACAAGGATTCATCGGCATTTCTTACTCTGAGACAACCTGATACTGCCACGACTTGTGGATCTACAAAATGTCTTGTCGCTCTCTCGACCATATTATTGTCGAATGAAGTATCGCCATCCAAAGCCATCACTATTTCTCCACTTGCAAAATTAAGCCCTGTGTTAAGGCTGGAAACACGACCTCCTCTCTGCCATTTTGGGACAACCACAAGCCTTCTGTTTTCAAACTCAGATACATAATCATACATTTCAATAGCTGAGTCATAGGTCAATTTATTTCCTGCTGCACCATCGATCATTGCCAGCATCTCAATTTTTCCGGGATATATCTGCTCGGTAAGTGATCTAATCGTTCCCTGTACAGCGAGGCCTTCGCTGTAACAGGTAATTATACAGGAAACAGAGGGGAAAAAAGGCCTTCGCTCTCCTTCACACCTCCGAATTATTGTATATTTTATTACTCCTAGGGTAACCAGCATTGCAAGCGGCAGCTCAAAAAAGAGGACAAACGGCATGAATTTGAGTAAAAGATTCCATGCCCCATTTTCTAAAAGAAGAGGTAAGAATTCTGTTGAAATAAGTTCTTTAAGGGCTTCCATGACTCAATTCATGTCGAGATCAAGTTCTTCAGAGAATAATTCCAAATATTTTTCTGCAGAAATATCATCCTCTGTTGTTGGTATCTCAAAACATTTTGGGATTATCCTTATTTTATTCTCCGAATTTGGATCAATCATATTATTAAGCAAATCTATCCGCTCCACTTGGACCTTTGAATTTTCCAATGATGTCTTGGGCATGAGAATCCAGAAAGTATCCGGTGCAGAAGAAGTCGTTATGTCAGTGGTCCTAATCATGGACCTTATCCGAGATATGAGTTCATCCATGGTTTTCTGATAAAGCTCGTCTCCCAATGATTTTTCAACTTCGTATAGATCTGAAAATTTAATGCCAAGCAGAGTAAAAACCTGATCAGGGTAGCGTTTTCTGTACTCACGCATCCACTCTACTATGTTGCAAAAAAACTTGAAGTTAATATTGTTCTGCCCATCAAATAGCTGCAGCTCCATCTGCATGCTGCCTGTGCGAGCTGCAGCAGATCCTTTTTCTGTAAGCTTGTAGCTGTAAATATTAGCTGCAATTAAATTAGAAGGATTGGTTCTTGTTCTGCAGTAAAGGCAATCAGCTTTAATATCTGGCTCTATGAATTTTGAACCACAGTTGTTGCACTCATTAGACTCAAGAGGGTGGTCATAATCACTGCCTAAATGCCTTAATATGCTTGAACATTTGGGACAAACGAATGCCATGTTTTTTTTGAAATCACTGTCCGGGGCTACATGTCCACATACAAAACAATGTATCATGAGTTTTTTCTGAAAATCTATGCTGCCACAGTTTGGACACAAGTCAACATAGTTGAGATGCCCCGTTTTACATTTAGGACACTTTCTTATCCTATCAATTAGCGTGGCCCGTGCTATATATCCATTTTCTTCAAGGAAGACAACAGTTTTTATAGCCATTACTATCTCAGTGTCCAATTTAAAAGACCTCAGGCTATCCAGACCCATCAAGTCCTCCGGCTTACATATTTTTGATGTCTTGGATGCACTAGCTAGAATAAGGGACATTTCAGGGTAGGAGTATACCCACGCTGAGAAGGGTGAACATATTGGCGAGAGCAAGTATTCTTCTCCTCTTGCATACATATATGTGAGCAACCTTAAATTATGATTATCCGCCAGTTTGTCTGAGCTTGTCCTTCCCCCTCTTTCAAGGATGGCAAAGGCTTCCTTAAACCTCTCTTCAATATGGTTCGTTACCCCATCTACTAAAAGATCGACATAATGCATAGTATGGGAGATATAAATGGGTGCATAGCAGAACTCCACTGACCCTCGAAGCTCAACCAATTCCCATAATACATCCAGCTCTTCCGCAGTTTTTGTGCCTTTAAGACCGTCGATTATTACTATTCCAGGAACGGGCTTCAGCTCAAGGAGCTCTTTTGCAGACCTAAAATCAGTGCTTTTTTCGTCGGAAAAATGGACCAGATCATCACCAAGAATTATCCTGTAAATCTCATATTGCTTCATAATCCTGTCCCTCCAAAAAAGGACCTCAGTCCCCACTCAATTTTTACCGGCAGTCCGTCAACAATAAGTTCTTGAGGGAGAGGTTCTTCCAGCTTAAGGAAGACTGTAACACTTCGAGGGGAAATCAGCGCCCTGCTCCCCAAGCCGCCCGGAGTGCTTTGGGAAAAAGTCGGCATTTCTTCAATAACTGCTTTTATTTTCATTGAACTCCCCGGCAAAATCACTTTTACTTTTGAATCAAGTTTGATCTTTTCAAAATCCTCCGGCGCAACATAGACGATAACTTTGACGGAACTAGGATCTGCGATCCACAGAAGTTCGTCTCCTATCTTTACCGACTGCCCCGGGAATGCTTGTACAGATTGTATTCTACCCGGCTTCTTTAAAACAACATCGAAAAAAGAACTATTAAAACTTTCTAGATATTCGATGCTTCTATTATAGTAATCCAACCTGGATTTGATGTTTTTTTCTATTGTGTCATCAACTCTTACTGAGACAATCGACTCGCGTTCAGCCATTGCAGAACGGAGATTAGATTTTGCAAGATTTAATTCAGCTCTTGTTGCCGCTCCTTGCTCCATTAAGTGGTTTATAGTCTCTGCTTCTTTCTTAAAAAACTCTATATTCTGATCAACAAGTTTGGTTGAAAGAGGGCTGGGTGTAACTGTATTACTCAGTGACGTTTTCAAAGAATCTCTTTCAGCTTTCATAAGAGCTATTTGATTTGTAATTTCAGGCGACGGCTCACGTCTCAACCTAACTGCTAAAGATCCAGATTCTACATCTGACCCTTTTTTTACAGGCAATTCCGTAATGAATCCATTTTCAGGCGACGTTATAGCAAAGCTGTTCATTGTAATTATCCCTGGCGATGATACAAAGAGCCAGCTAACCAGAATATGCCACAAAAGGATAAAAAGTGGAGTAAACACAAGAGCCAGAATTGACCACCAAAGAAGCTTAGATGTGCTTCTTTTACCAGGAGAATACGGTATTTTTACGCCGGATCTTGATTCCGGATCGTCTTTCTGAGATTGTGAAAAAGAGACTTTCATTTATGCATCCCCCCAAAATCTTCCCATGCTTGAATTATCACACCACTAAAGCCCTTACTATTTCTGAGCTCATTACATATGTTTTCCATACTGCCAGAGTAACCTTTCACTCCTGATGAAAAATAACTCTCTTCAGGAGAAAGCACCTTTTCAACACTTTGTGCAAGGCGGAAATTTAAAAAGGGCATCATTAACATGATATTTTTCATTCTCGCTATCGCCGTATCCGAATTAGTCGTATATATCATTACGGCGATGTATTCAAGCCCGAGCTTCGAAAAACCTCTGGAAGAAATAACACCCAAACTCCCTTCGAGGTATCTGGGATGGACAGAAATAGATAAACTCAAATCGGTAACATTTTTTACCTCTCTTAGAGTATCTATCATCAGTTCCAAAAGCTCTTCTCTTTTTCCTTCTGCTCCCGGTAGCGAATCAGGTTCAATATCAAGATGTATGCCCTTAAACTTATATTTTTTCATTTTTTCAAGGATATTAAGAAGGCCTTTTCTTTCTTCTGGATATAGCCAAGTTGGCTCTCCTAAAAGTAGGTCTGCCCTGATGCCCATACTGTTGGCAGCTGAAAGAAGATCTTCCAACTCCATCCTATTGTAATAGTTTTCAAAATTCTTGATCTGCTCTGCCGTAAACGATATCAAGAAATGGTCGAAGCCATTCCTTTTTAGTTCTTCCAGTGAAGATATCCTAGTTCCAGAAGCAAGAAAAGGAGTGGCATCCCATACGTATACCGATTTATTTTGATAAAGGCCGGCTCTTGTAGATTCCGCTTCTTCTAATACCGGTTCTTTTTCCAGACTGGATGTTTGGGTGGTTTTGCTAGATCCTGCAGGAATGGTCGCAGTACTAATTTCTGGCATCTTTGGCTTAGTTAATATCTCGACTGTTTTTGTTACAGCAGGCTTGCCAGAGGCCACGATACGTGAATTTCCTCCGGGAACATTTACTTTTGAGACAAGCCAATCCGGATCCAGCATTCTCGATCTTAGAGGGTTATCTACTATCGGTCTTATGCGTTCAGAAGGTTCTGAAAGAAGGCCATCCGGGTACGCATAATAAAGTAGGTCTGCCCCTGTCTGCATAAAAATCATCTCAGAATCGAGGAGATCCATTGCTCCCCGGTAATATTGGTATCTGCTTTTTTGCAACTGCTCAAAGGTGTCGCCTGCAATAGAAGCATGTCTCATGATTCTCTCTCTCACAGACTCCGCCAGCGCAGCCAACCTCGATTCCTGAGCCTTAATATTAGCAACAGCATAAGAAGCCAACGATGCTGCCTCTTCTGCCTCTCCCTGCACTTTTATTCTCATAAAAATTTCGTCTAGTTGTGCACGCTTTAAATCAGCAGCAGCTGCCATTTTTATTTTGTCTTCTTTTGAAAATGCCGTACCCAGAGGTTCGTTTATCGTTACAGAAGCATAGACTCCTGTCCCTATCTCTCCTGGAAAATCCTTCGCAGCAGTAGCCCCAATTGTAAATGAGCCTTCTCTATCGATACTCCTTTTCTCGTGCAATAGTTTTTCATATTTTTTAAGAGTCTCTCTTCTCATAGCTATCTCGGGATGATTTTCAATATCATTTCCTAGTTTCCTAAAAGCCGGAAGAGTTGGTATCTCCATTTTTTGAGGCATATCCCACATTTGTCCGGTCGCAAGTCTTATTATCTGGATGGCTTGAGTCTTTCTAATATCTGATACAGCTATATCTCTTACTGCCATATCATAAGCTGTCATAAACTCAAGTCGGTCGGCGGGAAGGATTAGCCCTACATCTTCCCTTTCAAACAGTATCTTCGACGTGTCCTGTTCCGTTTTAAGAAACCTTTCTGCCATGGCAATCTTTTCACATTCAGACCATAAAGTCACATATGCCTTCCGAAGTGCGTTAAGGTTGTGGAGCTTAATTATCTGTGGTCTGTATTTGGATTCTATCGATCTTATTTCTGACTCTAAAGCACCAATTTTCTGTTTGCTCCACGTCCCAAAAAGGGGAAAAATCAGGCCTGCTCCAATTCCTAATTTGCTGTAAGATGCAGACTCCTTACTGGTTTCAAAAAGAGGTTCATCACTATATCCAAAAGTCGCACTGAAAAAATATTTTGCTCCCATACGTTGGTGCTCAAGTTCTCTCAGTTGTGCGTCACGAGCCATTGCAGATATCGCGGCAAGAACTTCAGGCCCATCACCAACCATCAACTCAGCTTCATGGAGAGGGGGGAGGGTAAGAGCCAATGCCGCTCCGGTATCTTGAAAGATCATGATCTGAAAACATATAAGTATCAACATGCACCTTAAATAGAAACTATATTTCCCGATACGTATCGTTTCAAACATCGGAAACCTCCTAATAAAACAAAAAATTAAAATATAAGACCTAAAGTATATAAGACAAAATAATCATCGTTATTATAACACCTTTAACCTTTAACCTTTAAAAGTGTAACACTTTATTGTGTTAACAATTCCAAGAAATAACAGATCTGTCGGAATAACTAAAAGCAACAAATCTAATGACCTTGAAAAAAGATAAGAAGAGACTTGATAAATTTGAACTTAAATTAAAGGGGAGCCTCAAAAATGAGGCTCCCCTTTAATTTATAGCTTGTGAGAAGAGTTATTTTACGCTGTTAGCGCACCTAAATGCTTTTGAAAACCTGATATCTCTTTGCTAGAATAACTCCATCTAATTTTGTTTATCCCTTTTTCCTCGCCAGAAATTGTTTTCTTACTCCCTGCCACAAGGACATCACTGTAAGAGCAATGATAATCAACGAGAGAGGGCTGGTAAACATATTTTTAATAAGCATGAGCGTACTGCCGTGGACAAGAGAAAGAGCCCTAGCAAGCTCACCTTCAGCCATGGTGCCTAGCACTAACCCTAACACCATCGGCTCTCTTGGAACATCAAACTCTTTCATTAAGTATCCGATCAGACCTACTACCAGCATCAATCCAACTTCTACTAT
The DNA here is from genome assembly GCA_012728505.1 of Synergistaceae bacterium. Classification (GTDB taxonomy): domain Bacteria; phylum Synergistota; class Synergistia; order Synergistales; family Synergistaceae; genus Caenicola. The sequence goes on from JAAYEY010000175.1 coordinate 7,055, forward strand.
TGACATGTTTATTGCGTAAGAACCTATTACTGCAAGACCAAGTACTAGCGGACCAAGGACTGAAGCCGGCGTTTCTATAAGCTTCACCCCATAACGCGCTATAAACAGTCCCACAGGTACAAATGCAAGGTTCGAGACAAAGAGGCTCATTATGAAACTGTAAACAATTGCTGAGTTCTCAATAAAGAGCGTAGGACCGGGTTTTAGACCATGAACCATAAGTCCTCCAAGCAGTACGGCAGAGACTGCATTACCAGGTATTCCAAGGGTCAGTGCAGGGATAAGAGAGCCTCCGACTACAGCGTTGTTTGAAGCTTCAGAAGCAATAATCCCCTCTGGA
>JAAYEY010000176.1 GCA_012728505.1 Synergistaceae bacterium
CCTGCTGTTACTGTCGGGTGCGGTATTGTTATCGGACAAATGACATATGACGTTCGCAGAAGAGAACCTCTATACTGGAAATATATTACTAACTACCACCCGAGATTCAAAGGGATGGAGATTATATTTGGGGACTCCCCAGATGAAATCTCACCACACAAAATCGAAGGAGGAGACCTTCTCGTACTTTCTGACCATGCCGCAGCTATAGGTGTTAGCCAGAGGACAGCACCTACCACAGTCCAAAGAATAGGAAAAAAACTTGCCTTAAATACACCAATAAGAAAAATATTTGCATTCGAAATTCCGAAGGAAAGATACTGCATGCACCTTGATACAGTATTTACGATGGTCGATAAAGACGCTTTTTCTATATTCCCCACTTTGGTAAAAGTTCTTAAGGTCTGGGAAATGGATTACGATGACAATGGGATTCTATTGTCAATAAAACATGTACCGAAATGGAAAGAAGCCATGGCTGTAGAACTTGGATTCGACAAAATACGAGTAATAGAGATGAAAGGTAAGGATCAAGCAGAAACAGACAGGGAACAATGGCACGACGGCTGCAACACTCTTGCTATAGCTCCGGGAAAAGTGGTGACTTACAACAGGAATACCATGTCAAACAAGCTTCTGAGGGACAATGGAATAGAAGTACTTGAACTCAATGGTCCGGAGCTGGGACGAGGCAGAGGAGGGCCTAGATGCATGACTATGCCATTAAACAGAGGTCCGGTAAAATAGCTGATTTAATTATTTGCAACCAAGTTTTTATCTTTTGTTAATATTTTACTAAATTCAAGGAGTGATAATTATGGGAACCAATCTTCGTGGCAGACATCTTCTTACACTTAAGCACCACACCTCTCAAGAAATAGAATACCTTCTTAACCTCTCGGCTGACCTCAAAAACAAAAAACTGGCAGGGGATAAACGCGGACTGCTCGAAGGAAAAAACATAGCCTTAATTTTTGAAAAACCCTCTACCCGTACACGCTGCGCGTTTACTGTAGCAGCAATAGACGAGGGAGGTCATCCCGAGTTTCTGGGGATAAATGATATCCATCTTGGCCACAAGGAAGACGTTGCTGACACAGCAAGAGTTCTGGGGCGTATGTTCGACGGTATTGAGTTCCGTGGATTCAGCCAAAAATTTGTCGAAGACCTCGCTAAATATTCAGGAGTACCTGTATGGAACGGACTCACAGACGAGTACCACCCCACACAGGTACTTGCAGACTTTTTGACTGTACGTGAGAACCTTGGGAAGCTTAGAGGGGTAAGATTCGTTTATGTTGGAGACGGTCGCAATAACATGGCACATTCACTTATGATTGGCGCAGCCAAGATGGGGATGCATTTTACGATAGGGGCTCCGGAAGAACTTTTCCCTGATCCAATACTTGTTGAAGAATGCTTGAAGATGGCAGAAGAAAATAAATTAGGAGCTACAATTAAAATGACAGATGATGCCAAAGCCGCGGTAAAGAATGCTGATGTAATTTACACCGACGTTTGGGCTTCAATGGGCGAAGAGGCAAAGCTAGCCGAGAGAAAAGCAATTCTTTGGCCTTATCAGGTCAATATGGATCTTATAAATGCATCAGAAAACGACAACGTAATATTTCTCCACTGCCTACCAGCTGTAAAGGGCTACGAAGTAACTGAAGAAGTATTTGAGTCACGCTACGGGAGGCAGTTTGACCAAGCTGAAAACCGTCTGCACACGATCAAGGCGGTCATGGTATCAAGCATAGGTAATTTATAAGTTTTAAGTTACTCTATACAAAGTGGAGGTCAGGATTTTTCCTGACCTCCACTTTGTTGTGCTTATCTGTATTTGTTCTTCAATACCCTGCTCGGGTGTGATATCTAAGCAGGGCTATTGTTATAGTACCTATTTCGGGAAAAGTTACGGATTAAACCATCAGTTTTATCTTCTCTGAAACCTCACAATATGCATAGACAAATAGAGGTGCTTGAACTTCAACACCTCAGAATTTGGAATTTGAAAGAGAGAGCGAAGAACGAATATGTATCTCTTTCCTATTGAGCAGAGACCCAGTAAAATTGCCGATTTATTTTTCTGCAATCAAAGTTATATTTTCTGCTGATATTGAACTTAAATTCAAGGAGTGATATTTGTGGGGACAAATCTTCGTGGTAGACATCTTCTTTCTCTTAAGCACCACACTTCTCAAGAGATAGAATATCTTATTAAACTCTCGACCGATCTTAAAAATAAAAAGCTCGCTGGAGAGAGGGGTAAACTTCTCGAAGGAAAAAACATAGCACTGATTTTTGAAAAGGCCTCTACCCGTACACGCTGTGCGTTTACTGTTGCGGCAATAGACGAGGGAGGACATTCTGAATTTCTGGGTGTAAATGACATCCACCTTGGCGTTAAGGAAAGCGTTTCTGACACGGCAAGAGTTCTGGGACGTATGTTCGACGGTATTGAGTTCCGTGGATACAGCCAAAAGTTTGTAGAAGACCTTGCCGAATATTCAGGCGTACCTGTCTGGAACGGGCTTACAGACGATTACCATCCCACACAGGTACTTGCAGACTTTATGACTGTACGTGAAAATTTTGGGAAGCTGAGAGGGATTAAGTTCGTTTATGTAGGTGATGGTCGCAATAACGTAGCGAACACTCTTATGATAGGCGCAGCGAAAGTAGGGATGCATTTCACCATAGCTGCTCCAGAAGAACTTTTCCCTGATCCGCTCCTTGTTGAAGAATGCATAAAAATAGCAGAAGAAAACGAATTAGGAGGTACTATTGAAATTACAAAGGATGCAAAATCGGCAGTAAAAAACGCAGACGTCATTTATACGGACGTATGGGCTTCTATGGGTGAAGAGGCAAAGCTCGCAGAGAGAAAGAAAATACTTTGGCCATATCAAGTCAATATGGACCTCATAAAGGCAGCAGACAATAAGAATGTTATATTTTTACACTGCCTACCAGCTGTAAAGGGCTACGAAGTAACTGAAGAAGTATTTGAGTCAACCTATGGAAGGCAGTTTGACCAGGCTGAGAACCGCCTACACACCATCAAAGCAGTTATGGTCGCCAGTATAGGCAATTTATAAAAGCTGAAATCAGTTCTAGGTAACGCGGAGGTCAGAAACTTTCTGAATCTCCGCGTTATTTTTGCTTATTTACATTTATTCTTCAATACTTACTTTGTGTTAGAATAGAATACGTCATATTCCTCACTAAAAAATAACAAAGCGAGGCGCTGTTGCTTGTCAATTTATAGAGACCCTCTAACAATAACAAAATATTTAACAAAATGGCTGAAGGATCATTTCGAAGCAGCGGGATCAAGTGGTGCTGTCCTTGGTATCAGCGGTGGAATTGACTCGGCTGTGCTTACAGGACTGCTCGTTAAGGCTCTTGGAAAAGAAAATGTTATAGGTGTGATAATGCCATGCCACAGCCAGCCTATAGACGAGGAATACGCTCTCGACTTGGCCAAAGTATTTGGTATAAGGACAATCAAAGTTGATCTCACAAAGACTTATGACAACATGGTCTCTTTAATAAATGCGGAAGGGCTAACCTTGGGAACTTTGCCCTCTGCAAATATAAAACCAAGGCTCAGGATGATAACGCTCTACGCGATAGCGCAGCAGAACGGTTACCTTGTATGCGGCGGAGCAAACAAAGACGAGTTCATGTATGGATATTTCACTAAGCATGGTGATTCGGGTGTAGATCTCCTCCCGATGTCTGATTTGTTAAAGGGAGAGGTATCTCTACTGGCTCTCCACTTGGGGGTGCCTCCGGACATAATCAGCAGACCTCCTACTGCCGGTCTCTGGTCGGGACAGACAGACGAAGCAGAAATGGGTCTAACCTACGAAGAACTAGATAATTACCTTGCCATAGGCAAAGCAGAAGATAGAGTCAAACAGAAGATAGAAAAAGCCATAGCTAGATCGGAACACAAAAGAAAATTTGCACCTATGGCTTTAATCCCCAAAAATATTGATTAAAAACTTCTTTCCCAATAGAAGGAGTTTAACTAGATTATTATGAGGTGATTTTTTTGTCAGGACATTCAAAATGGGCAAATATCAAACATCGGAAAGCCGCTCAGGATTCAAAAAAAGGGGTCGCTTTCCAGAAACTTGTTAAGAACGTAATCGCTGCAGCTAAGGAAGGTGGCGGCGATCCAAACACAAACTTTAGACTTAAAGTAGCAATTGATAGAGCAAGAGCAGGTAACGTTCCTGTAGACAACATCGAAAGAGGCATTAAAAGAGGATCAGGCGAGCTTGATGGTGCGATGTATGAAGAGATCCTTTATGAAGGATACGGAGCAAACGGCGTTGCTGTTATGGTTCTGGCTCTGACAGACAACCGTCATAGGACCGCGCCCGAAATGCGCACGCTCTTCACAAAAACAGGTGGAGCCATTGGAGAGCTTGGATGTGTAGCATGGAATTTTGATCGTAAGGGCTTGATTGTAATCACGGGAGATGGAATCGACGAGGAAGAACTTATGATGGCGGCTATCGAAGCAGGTGCCGATGACGTTATCTCGGAGGATGAGGGATTCGAGATTTTATGCGAGCCTTCACATCTCTCAAGCATTGCTGAAACACTTAAAAACGCCGGCTACAATGTTGAGTCAATGGAAGTTGAGATGTTGCCTCAAAACACTATTTCCATAACCAATAAAGAAGAAGCTGAAAAGCTTCTTTCTATGGTCGAACGATTCGAAGAGCACGATGACGTTCAGGCTGTCTACGCAAACTTCGACATACCGGACGATATCCTTGCTGAGATCGACGTCTGATAATAATAATAACTGTGTACGAGCCCTGGGAATAGATCCGGGGCTCGGCACTATGGGATACGGCATCGTTTCACAGTACGGTGACAAGCTCGTGTGTGAAACATACGGAGTAGTAAAGACACCACCTTCTCTCTCCCTCACAAAAAGACTTCTATTGCTCTACAACGAATTGAAGGAGAAGACAGGAGAATATTCTATCAATATTGTAGCCGTGGAAAAACTTTTTTTTGGAAGGAACATCACAACAGCTGAGATGGTTTGGCAGGCTAGGGGAGTAATACTTCTTTTTGCAGCTCAGATGGGTCTTGAACCTTACGAAATAATGCCTTCAGAGGTCAAACTATCAGTATGTGGTTACGGTGCTGCTGAGAAGGGGCAAGTTCAGGGCATGGTCGCACAAATCCTTGGTCTAAAAAAACACCCAACTCCCGACGATGCAGCTGACGCTTTGGCAGTAGCTATTGCAGGTCTTGCTAAGTCCTCGTTCGACAGAAATATTTTGAAAGGATACTGATCATGATTAGTTCACTTCGAGGTAATGTTCTTTCAATAGGCGTGGAAAGCATCATACTTGAGGTCTCTGGATTTGGCCTTGAGATATTCGCATCTAAATCACTTTTATCTCAAGCATCTCCCTCAGAAGAACTTTTTTGTTTCACTTACATGCAGGTAAGCAGTGCAGGAGTGAGCCTTTTTGGTTTTTCAGATGAAAGAGAACGTCTTCTTTTTCTCGAACTTGTTCAGGTCAAGACTGTAGGGGGCAAGTTGGCTATAACGCTTATGCGGCATTTGGATGTAGATCAGATCCTTCAGGCAATATCTTCGGGAATCAGCGCAATCCTCACAGTACCCGGACTAGGAGCAAAGAGAGCTGAACGCATATGCTTTGAACTCAAAAATAAAATCTCTAAGAAATTTAGTGATTTGCAAGCGTTTGGCGAACAAGGGCAAAAGAATCACGTTTCAGACAGCTTTGTTATGGAAGCTTTATCAGGTCTAGGTTTTACACAGGGAGAGGCAGCCCGTGCCATTTTAAGATCTAGGGCGGAGTCGGATCCTGAAACTGCATGGACAGAAGAAGAGCTTTTAAAAACTTCGCTGAGCATGCTCCGCAGAAAGTGAATCAAAGGTAGATAAAGAGGACAAATAATGATTGATAATAACGACAAACTTATAGAAAAAATAAAAAATGAAAAAGAGGATGATGTTTTTACCCTCCGTCCACAGGAGCTTGACGATTTTATCGGTCAGAGCCTACTCAAAGACAAGCTAACAATCTTTATGACTGCGGCTCTTCAACGCAGTGAACCTCTTGACCACACTCTTTTTTACGGTCCTCCCGGCCTTGGTAAAACAACCCTTGCCGGAATAATTGCAAGAGAAATGAAGGGCAACCTGCGAATAACAACTGGACCTGCTCTCGAAAGAGCGGGCGATCTCGCTGCGATTCTTTCTAACGTGCAGCCTAATGATGTGCTTTTTATTGACGAAATACATAGGATGTCAGCTCACATCGAAGAGATCCTATACCCTGCAATGGAAGATTTTGCACTATCCATAGTGGTAGGTAAAGGACCGCTTGCAAGAAGCATAAGACTTTCTCTTCCAAAATTCACCTTAATAGGTGCCACCACAAGGTTGGGACTTCTAACATCTCCGCTCAGAGCAAGATTCGGAATTGTTGAACAGCTTCGCTTATATTCGCCTGAAGAGCTTACTGCCATTGTAAAACGCGGAGCTGATGTTCTGGGAGTAAAAATATCAGGAGATGCTGCAGTCGAAATTGGGCTTCGCTCTCGTGGAACTCCCCGCATGGCGCTCAGGCTTCTAAAAAGAGTCAGAGATGTCGCTGAAGTAAAAAAAGCCCACATAGTTGAAAGAGATCTTTCTAAATTCGCACTGGACATGCTTGGAGTTGACTCAGAAGGTCTTGACGAAGGTGACAGAAAATTTCTTACTGCATTAGTGGAGCTCTTTGACGGAGGTCCTGTCGGCCTTTCCACCCTTTCAGCTGCACTGAACGAAGATACACAGACGATTGAAGATATTTATGAGCCTTACCTGATACAAAAAGGGCTACTAGAGAGGACCCCGCGTGGTAGAAAAGCCACCAGAAACACATGGGACTACCTTAAGATACCTATGCCTTCACATTTTATACAATACGAGCAAATGCAACTGTTATCCGAGGAAGATTCCGAATGCAGCAAATAGGCAAAATGTTGATAGGAGCCGGGCTTTTAATTGCATTTTTAGGCTGTCTCTTGCTGTTAGCAGGTCGTTTCAACCTACCTTTTGGAAATCTTCCAGGCGACATCACATATCAAAAGAAAAACTTAACAGTATTTGCGCCCTTCGGTACAATGCTTCTGATAAGTGTAGTAATAACTATAATTTTTAACATATTTTCAAGGTGGAAACATTGAAAAAACTGCCCCTTTTTTTTATTCTTATTTTTTCTGCACTTTTGCTGTTTCCTTCTGAATCTTACCCCATTGTAAAAGAAGTCTCCGTTATTCTTGACCAAGGTACGACTAACGCCGCTCTTTCGGGTACTGGTATGAAATTTGTCGACGCTAGTGGAAAAGACATCATACTCTCCGGCACATATACCATTCAAAAAAAAGACAACGTGAATTTGTCAGTAGGGAAAAACCTTTTCAGGCTACCAGTAAAAGTCATTTCAGACATGCCAATAAAATATAACGAACGGGCCTATTACAGCTCATTACTAATTAAAAACTCACCCAATGGATTTAAGGTTTCAAACATAGTAGATATTGAGCTTTATCTTAGGGGCGTAATAAAACCTGAAATGAATCCAAAATGGCACATTGAAGCTCTTAAAGCTCAATGCATCCTTGCTCGTACCTTTGCGGTTAACGCCGGCAGCAGACACGGAGAAGATGAACTCTGTTCTACATACCACTGCCAGGTCTATAGAGGGATAGCTGCAGAGGACGCGACAGCAAACAGGGCTATTGAAGAAACTTCTGGTTTAATACTAAGATGGAAAGGCAGCCCAGCTAGTGTTCATTACCATTCTGACAGCGGGGGCATGGTAACTTCTTCCAAAAACGTCTGGGGTGGTGAGACTCCATATCTCATGCCAAAAGCTGAACCTTTTGCATATTCCGGACCAAATACCTTATGGGAGACTACCATCCCAACGTCGTTCATAGAATCTAAACTTTTAGGAAAGGGTATAGATATCGGAACAATAGATACTATTACACCTTTAAAAAGAGATGAGACGGGACGAGTGCTCAACATGGAAATAAAAGGAACCATCGGCAGAAAAACTATTTCCGGATACGCATTCAGAAGTCTGTTAGGTGCTGAGAAATTAAAAAGCACGCTTTTCGAATTTGGAGCACGATCTAAATACATTAACGATAAGCGCCAATCCCTATCTGCAGCAACTCATTCACCAAAAAGTGAAAAGGATATAACGAGCTCTGTTCCTGAAAAGATAGACCTCTCTGAAATGCCCTATGACAAAGAAGAAAAAATCATTTGGCTGACAAAAAAAGGGTTCTTTACAACCTTGGAGCTTATGGAAATCCTTTCAAGACCTGATGATATCGATCAATCTCTGGAAAAGGGCATTGCACGCTTAGAAGGCCGTCTGCCTATGCCAGAGAAACCAATTCATAAAGTAGAAGAAAACCCAACTGAAAAAATCAAAACCCTGACCATTAATTTCGTCCCCGACTTATCAATGTCTTCGGCATCAGGTCCGACTGTAAGAATTTTTGGGAGAGGCGCAGGTCACGGAGTAGGGTTCTCTCAGTGGGGAGCTAAGACTATGGCTGAACAAGGCTGGAGTTTCAAACAAATACTAGAATATTATTTTCCAGGAACCACAGTAGGACAGTGAGGGAAAATTTAATGGACATTACAAAAATTGATTTTCTAAAAACATCGACCTTTGATTACCTGCTCCCTAAAGAACTGATAGCTCAAGACCCAGTTGAACCAAGAGATTCATCAAGGCTTCTTGTCCTTCACAGAGATTCTGGGGTCATAGAACATGAAAGATTTAAAGATATAAAGACCCATCTAATAGAAGGGGATCTTCTTGTGCTCAACGATACCAGGGTTCTTCCCGCACGGGTCACTGGAATAAAGAAAAATGGAAATGCAAAAGTTGAAATTTTTTTTCTATCTCCATCATCAGAGCCCAGAAAATGGACTGCTCTTGTCAGACCGGGCAGAAAACTTAATGAGGGCACAAACGTCCTGCTAGGGGATGATGAGGAGGTAACAATAGGTGAAAGGCTGGATGACGGAGTGAGGAATGTATATTTTAACTCTTCCTACGACCCGTTAGAAATCATACACAAATATGGACAAACACCCTTCCCTCACTACATTACCGAGTCTCATGCAGAGCCGGAACAATACCAAACTGTCTATTCAAAACACGAAAAAGAAAATTCTGTTGCATCACCAACAGCAGGACTCCATTTTACAGAAGAACTTCTAAGAGAAATTAGATCAAAAGGTGTAGATGTCGCTTTTGTGACCCTGCAAGTGGGGCTTGGAACTTTTCGCCCGGTAAAAACAGATAATATCTGCGATCACATAATGCACAACGAAATCTGCGAAGTCTCAGAAGTAACTGCTCAAAAAATCAAAGAGGCACAAAAAAGGGCAGGCCGTGTCATAGCTGTGGGAACTACTGTCGTAAGGACTCTTGAATCATTTGCTGCACAGTATGGCGAAGTAATACCCGGAATGCTTGACACTAGACTTTTTATTACACCCGGATACAATTTCAAAGTCATTGACGCTTTGATAACAAACTACCATCTGCCTAAGAGCACTCTGTTGATGTTGGTCTCAGCCTTCGGAGGATACGATAAGGTAATGGAAGCGTACAAGGAAGCTGTAAATCTTAGATATCGTTTTTTCTCATTTGGTGACTCAATGTTTATTTGTTAAAAAATATTTGTTTTCATATAAAGAGAGTCGGGTCCTATGATTGAGGGCCCGACTCTCTTTATGTTTTTTTACTGTTTTTAAGCTACGCGCTCAGCCAGTTTGTGAACTTCAACTACAGAGGTGCTTCCTGCATGATATGCCAATGTCGTAGGAGTCTCTCCGTCAAGCAGAAGGAAGTCTGCCTGCTTTCCCGGTTCAAGACTTCCAACCTTGTGCTGCCTGTTTATCGCATAGGCAGCGTTCAAGGTCGAGGCGACAAGCGCTTCCTCAATCGTCATGTTCATATTCATTACGCCAAGTCCAAATATGAATGGTACCGATTCACAGAAGCAGGAACCCGGGTTACAGTCTGTTGCTAAGGCTACAGGAACTTCCCAGTCAATCATGTCTCTGCCTCTGGCATATGGTTTTTTAAGGCTGTACGCCGTCGCAGGAAGCAAAACTGCGATAGATCCGGCTCTGCCCATTGCCCGAAGGTTCTCTTCGCTCGCAGCAAGCAGATGTTCGGCAGACCTGACTTTAAGTTCTGCAGCAAGACCAGCTCCACCAAGATCATGGACTTCGTCTGCGTGGATCTTCAATTCAAATCCTAACGCTTTGGCCGCCTTCAGTATTTTTCTGCTCTGGTCCACTGAAAAAACGCCCTCTTCACAGAATATGTCGCAGAACTCTGCTATTCCTTGATCCTTAACCTTAGGTAGCATCTCGTTGATTATCAGGTCAACAAAATCATCAGGTCTCTCTTTATATTCGGTTGGTACCGCGTGGGCTCCCATAAAAGTCGGGACGACGTCAAGAGGAGTCTCCCTTGAAATCCTTTGGATAACAGAGAGCATCTTGAGCTCAAGGTCTAGGTCAAGCCCGTATCCGCTCTTTATCTCTACGGTGGTGGTGCCTTTTTCAAGGGCAGCCATCGCCAGTTTTTTGGTATTACAGAAAAGCTGCTCTTCTGTAGCATTTTGGACAGCTTTTACGGATGAGAGTATCCCGCCTCCACGTTTTAGTATTTCAAGGTAGGGGAGACCGTCAAGTCTCATTTTAAATTCGTCTTCGCGTCTTTTTGCGAAACAGAGATGGGTGTGCGGATCCACAAATCCCGGTATCACGCATACCCCTTCCATGTCTCTTTCTTCATTTACATAAGATGCAGAAAGACCACCCAGGATGTCTTTTTCATCACCGATTTTTTCAATCAGTCCATTTACGGCAAGGATTGCTCCCCGGCTGTACTCTTTAATTTCACCCTGCTCTTTGCCTCTGAGAGGATGACCAGGATCAAGGGGAGTGAAAATCCTTGCGTTCCTGTAAAGTTTTACTGTCATTCCGCTCTCTCACCCATCAGTTCCAGAAGCTGAAGTTCCAGTATCTGCGCGGGGTCAAAGTCGTTTATCTGCATGTAGTAAGCAGCGCTTTCGATTATTGCATTTACAGGGATCATACCGTAGACTTCTGTTTCAATGATTTGGACTCCCCAACGCTTAGCTTCCATCCTTATCATTTCGACCACTCTGTAGAGTGAATTTTTTTCATAATCCACTAGGTTCATGCTAACCTGAGTGATGCCCCGTTCCTCAAGGGCGAGACCAATGCCCTTAACATGGCAGAAACCGCCGGAGGAAGCTCTTACCGTGTTTGCTATCTTCTTTGCCACATCAACATCAGCGGTGTCGAGGTTGACATTGAAAGCCACAAGAAATTTGCGGGCACCGACAACTGTAGCTCCGGCAGTAGCATGAAGTCCGGGACCTCCTACGTCGGGCATTCTCTCTTCTTTTGTCTTTGCCTCTTCCTTAAGTACCTCATACTGTCCCTTACGGATGACCTCAAGACGCTTCCTATCGGGTCTTTTTGCCGCATCCTCGTAATAATATACAGGAATGCCGCATTCTTTAAAGTAACGCTCTCCAAAACTGCGAGCCAGTTCTATACAATCTTCCATAGAAATATCTTTGATTGGAGTAAAAGGGATTACGTCTACTGCGCCTATCCTTGGATGTCCTCCCTGATGAGAGTTCATGTCAATATTCTCAAGCGCTATCTTAGCTGCAGCTATCAGAGCATCCTGTATTGGTGCCGGAGCACCGACAAGGCTTATGACAAGTCTGTTATGGTCTTCATCAGCACGATGGTCAAGAAGGTAAACACCTTTTTTGTCCTTGAAACAAGCAACTATCTTTTCAATAACTTCCGGGCGCCTACCTTCACTGAAGTTCGGCACACATTCGATCAACTGCATAGCCATATTCATTCCTCCTTGAATTTAATTAACCCGTTCTATTTTACTTCAATTCTCCGATTTCTTTCTCAACTGCATCAATTAATGTGCCGTCAATTACAAGTTTAAGAGATTTTAACATAAGAGGCTGCATGTATTGATCTTTTGCATAGAAGGGCACTTCTGTACGAAATGCTTTGTACGCAGCAGATGTCCCTAGCCCCGGTTTCAAAGGAGCTCTGAAATCGATGCCCTGAGAAGCGTTTAGCATCTCAATGGCAATTACACGAGTAACGTTGTTCAATATTGTAAGCCCTTTTTTTGCACTGAATGCCCCCATGGAGACGTGGTCTTCCTGGCCTGCTGAGGTCGGTATCGAATCTACGCACGACGGGTGTGCCAGTACTTTGTTCTCGGAAACGATCGCAGCGGCAGTATACTGAGGAATCATGAAACCACTGTTAACTCCACTTTCAGCGACAAGAAATGGAGGAAGGTCCGACATTTTGTGATCGACAAGTCGAGCCACACGCCGCTCAGAGATATTTGCGATTTCGGCAACTGCTATTCCGAAAAAATCCATTGCCATTGCTATTGGTTGTCCGTGGAAGTTGCCTCCGCTAATTGCATCTCCGTCCTCATGGAAAATGATAGGATTGTCGGTCACTGAATTTATCTCAATGTTGATAACATTTTCTACATATGCGAGAGCATCCCTGCTTGCTCCATGAACCTGCGGCAGACAACGTAGTGAGTATGCGTCTTGGACACGGTCCTTTTTGTATGTTTCTATTATTTCGCTTTTTTCAATAAGCCTTCTCATGTTTTCAGCAACTATTCCTTGACCTACTTGGGGCCGGAGATCGTGGGTTCGCTTGTCAAATGCATATGGAACTGCATGTAGTGCTTCGGCAGAAAGTCCAGCTGCAATATCGGCGTTCTTCATAAGTCTATTGGCATCGAACACGCAAAGAGATGCTATTCCCGTCATTACCGTTGTGCCGTTATTCAGTGCAAGTCCTTCTTTAGGCATGAGCCCTACCGGCTTCATTCCCACAATGTTAAGGGCTTCAAGTGTCGGCATTTTTTTTCCTTTAAATACGACATCTCCAAGTCCTATCAGGGTTATGGCAAGGTGGGAAAGCGGGCAAAGGTCTCCGCTGGCTCCTACTGAGCCCTGGCGTGGAATGACAGGATGAATGCCAAGATTAAGATAGTTCACTAGCTGGCTAAGAGTCTGTAGGCTTATCCCTGAGTAACCTCTCGTAAGTGTGTTTATCCTTAGAAGCATTATCGCTCTTACATAATCTTCTGGCAGAGCTTCGCCGAAACCGCACGCGTGGCTCATAAGCAGGTTTTCCTGAAGCTGGCGGCTCTGGTCACGAGGAATAACTACTGAGGCTAAATCTCCAAATCCGGTGGTAATACCGTAAACAACACGGCCTTCGTCTACCCATTGCTGAACTGAATCAGCACACTCTGTTATTACTTTCTTCGCGTTAGGGTCTAGCTCGACCCTATAACCATTTCTTGCTACGTTAACTATATCGCTTATTGTTAGAGATTTACCATCAAGAATAACTACATTTGAACTCATTATAAAAATCCCCTTTTTTTAGTTTAGATACCTTTCTCTAATGCCCCTGGTGCTATAATCATGATATTAAGGTAAAACATTTTACTATTAATTATTTATCACATTTCACAGCTTTAGCACTTTGCATTCCTAAATTTTTGCGTTACAATATAGTATAGTCAGATATTATTCTTAGTCAAGAATAATATCTGAAAATAATCATAAAACTTGATGAACGGAGTTGGCGCAAAATGTTTGACCCAAAGACACGAAAAGAAATTGAAATAACGCTGGGTTTCCCAGAAGGGCTTCCACCAAAAGTAGAGTTTGAACCGGGCATCAGAAGAGCTCCAAACAGAGGACAGGTATTAAACGATAAAGAGACGGTGCTTGCTCTGAAGAATGCGCTGCGTTACATACCTGAGAAGTATCATAAAGAAATAGCCCCCGAATTTCTCCAAGAATACCGTGAGCACGGCCGTATCTACGGCTATCGGTTCAGACCGCAGGGACACCTCTTCGGCAAACCGATCAATGATTACAAAGGTAAATGCACAGAAGGTAAGGCCTTCCAGGTTATGATCGACAACAACTTGGACTTTGATGTAGCCCTTTATCCATACGAATTGGTTACCTACGGAGAGACTGGGCAGGTCTGCCAGAACTGGATGCAGTACAGGCTGATAAAAAATTATCTTGAGATATTGACTTCAGACCAGACACTTGTAGTTCAGTCGGGACATCCTCTCGGCCTCTTCCGTTCTGACCCTTCGGCTCCAAGGGTAATACTTACAAACGGTCTAATGATAGGCATGTTTGACAACCCGAAAGATTTCGCAAGAGCTGCAGCTTTGGGGGTAGCCAACTACGGACAGATGACAGCGGGCGGGTGGATGTATATAGGACCTCAGGGCATAGTCCACGGAACCTACAACACTCTTCTGAACGCTGGCAGGAGTAAGTTCCATCTTCCCGAAGGCAAAGGCCTTGCTGGCCACCTCTTTGTTTCATCGGGGCTTGGTGGAATGAGCGGAGCACAGCCCAAAGCGGCTGAAATTGCCGGAGCGGTCTCTATCATAGCAGAGGTAGATCCGTCGCGCATAGAGACAAGACACAGTCAGGGATGGGTCAGCATGAAGACCCAGAATCTCTCTGAAGCCTTCAAGTGGGCAAAAGAAGCCATGAGTGAAGGCAAACCACTTTCAATCGCATATGAAGGTAATATAGTAGATCTTTTACAATATGCACTTGATAATAATGAAAAAATTGAGTTACTTTCAGACCAGACATCCTGTCACGCAGCTTACGACGGAGGATACTGTCCTCAGGGTATTTCGTTCGAAGAGAGGACGAGGCTCCTTAATGAAAACAAGGAAGAATTCCACAAGCTTGTAGACCAGACGCTTCGTAAACATTATGAACTTATCAAAGCCCTTACCGAGAAAGGCGCGTATTTCTTTGACTACGGCAATTCATTCATGAGAGCCGTATTTGACGCAGGAGTTACTGAGATCGCTAAAAACGGGGTCAATACATACGAAGGATTCATCTTCCCTTCATATGTAGAAGACATAATGGGCCCGCTTCTTTTCGACTACGGATACGGTCCTTTCCGTTGGTGCTGCCTTAGTAGAGATCCTGAAGACCTAAAAAAGACAGATAAAGCTGCGATGGACTGCATAGACCCAACCCGAAGGTTTCAGGATTATGACAACTGGGCATGGATTAGAGATGCGGAAAAGAACAAACTTGTAGTTGGTACGCAGTGCAGGATCCTTTACCAAGACGAAGAGGGAAGGATGCGTATAGCGCTCAAGTTCAATGAAATGGTACGTACCGGCGCAATAGGACCTGTAATGATCGGGAGA
>JAAYEY010000177.1 GCA_012728505.1 Synergistaceae bacterium
AAATCATTTAAAACAACAAACTAAAAGCGAGGTAGATTTAAATTGAGTATTAATCCGGCTGCGGAAGATTTTGATCCGGTGGAAGCCGTAAGCAAATGTCTTTTGGATTCACAGTTTGACGGTAAAATTTTTTATACAAAAGATACTATTTTTACAGTATCTGATGCCTCTTCAGCAGTTGGAGCACCGGAAGAGGAGATCCTTAAAAGCATCCTTTTAAGAGTAAACAGAGGGAAGTTTTTTGCGCTGGCTCTAATGTCAGGTGTGAACAGGGTTGATACGAAAAAAATAAAAAAAATGCTAAAAGTCTCTCATCTATCTTTCGCAAACCCTGAAGAATGTTTGATGTTGTCTGGATTTAAACCGGGAGGCGTTCCGCCCGTCGGGTATCCTGAACAGCCAATGACACTGATAGACGAAGATCTCTTCAAATATTCTGAGGTATGGGCGGCGGCAGGAACGGATCACGCATTTTTCCCGATATGTCCTAAAGAACTTATGAGGATAACCAGAGGAGAAAAAGCAGATATTAAAAAATAATTTTTTATGTTGTGTCACCGAGTAAATATTTTAGATATTTATTTTATTAACATCTATTATTCTAAATTCAGTAAAAGAAGTTATCTTTTCCAGCTTAAGACGGCAATTTTTTCCATCTGGAAGTTAAGCAGAGTTTCAGCTTTTGGCGGTTTCCCTTGTGCAAGGCTGTTAAACTCGTTGAGCATCCTTACGTATGCCAGCCTCTTAGTTGGGGTGAACTCTCCCTGGATTCCTGCTTTGAGCAGAATAGAGAGTTGTTTATAAATGTCAGGTACAGGTACGAAAGCAGGTCCCTCCGTTGTCATTCTTATAGTATAGATAAATGAATAGCTGTCCCTGCCGCGATAAGAATCTGTTTGGTTATATGTGGGAACTGCCGGTGAGACATATACGGCTGTTCCTTTGGGTACTAACAACTTTGCCGGAACAGCATCCCACCTTGTGTATTCGTAAGGAGTTATGTATATATGTGCTTTGGGCGACCATGAGGTTACTCCCACCCATAGATGGACTCCGTTTCCCTCAAAATTCGTAAATGATGTCCTCCATAAAAGATCATCTTTATCATCCTGGTCAACTTTAGAGAGAAAGGTGCTTTCTGAAACATATGAGAGGCCCTCAAGCTGTTCTATCTGTTTCACTCCTGCAGGAGTTCTCAGCCATGCTGATTTCACCTCACCCTGACTTTGTTCGAGGATAAGGACAATTGGAAAATTCTCAACTCTAAGTGCCCTTAAGTTTGCCCCGCCCTCAGGTATCTCGTTTCCAGGCATCAGATAGAGGATTATGGCAAGAAAAACTGCTATTGCCGGCATAATCAATAATAATGATTTTCCAGAGAAAAAAGTTTGTATTTTTTTTAACCTGTCTCTATTTTTCATTTTTAGATAATCCACTCCATTTTTTCTGACGGGAGAGCGCAAATCATTTCCTCTAACGTTTTCCCCGTCATCGGATGTGTGAACTGAGGAGCTACTTCCCTCAAAGGGATTAAGACAAAGGCCCTTTCGTGCATATATGGATGAGGAACTGTGAGTTCAGGTGTATCGATAACCATTTCGTCTATTGCGATGATATCGATATCAATGTTACGCGGTCCCCATTTTACATTTTTTATTCTATCAAGCCGTCCCTCGATAGTTTTGATCATTTTGATCATCTCTTCAGGAGATAGACCTGTCTCAGCACTTACACACATATTTAAAAACCTCGGCTGGTCGGTAAACCCCCATGGGGTAGTCTCCCATATTTTACTTCTATCAATAATAGAGAAACCACTGTGTCCGAGTTCTGAAAGAGCTTTTGTAAGCATAATAAGTCTGTTTCCCATATTCGTACCTAAGGACATCAAAACAATCTTCTTTTTATTTTTAAACATAATTTGCCCCTTTTATGGCTTCTGCCATCATTACCGCCCTTTTGTTTTCCTTTATGTCATGGACCCTTATGATGTCTACTCCGTACAAGGCACAGATGGAAGCGATGGCTAGAGTGCCTTCTAGGCGCTCAGAAGTATCTGCACAGTCAGTCACCGTTCCGACAAAACCCTTTCTGGATGCTCCGATAAGGATTGGTTTTGAGTGGACTCTGAGGGACTCAACGTGTTTCAGCAGAAACAGGTTTTGGTTGCGATTTTTTGCAAACCCTATCCCCGGATCGAGAATTATCTTTGAGGGGTCTAATCCAAAAGAAGAGGCAACGTCGATCTTTTCATCAAAGAAATCATTTATCTCTCGTAGAAGATTGGTGTAGTCGCACATTTTTCCCATAGTCTGAGGTGTTCCCCTCATGTGCATTATTATAAGCATAGCTCCATACTTGGCTACAGTCTCAGCGATGTCCGGCTCAAAAGATAAGCCTGAAATATCGTTGATGATGTCTGCTCCTGCTTTCAAAGCGGCTTCTGCGACATTTTTTCGGGTTGTGTCTATGGAGATTGGTATAAGGGGAAGGTTTTTTCTTGTCTC
>JAAYEY010000178.1 GCA_012728505.1 Synergistaceae bacterium
CTGATGGGAGACGCGTCGCACCTAGGTGATGCTTTTGACCGTCCGGAGCAAAAAGGATTGTAACGATATTATTTTTACTTTTTGGATACTAAAGCGGCAGGTCTTTTACGCCTTTCTGGCGTTTCAGAACTAGCCGTTTTTCCTATGCCTCTAATTCCTCAAAGTTCTTTGATATGTCATAAACTTTTTTCAAAGTTGATTTGCCTGAGAAAGTTGTTCTATAATTAAAGGCACTCTATTTCGAGTGTATACTGGGGAAACGATGGAGCCAAGGCATGCCCAGGCAGGTTCCTAAAACAACTGTTTGGCAATAGTTTGACTGCCCTTACAACCGCTTCACCACTGCTTCACGCAACACGTTTTACGTTGCAGCTTCACGCCAGATGTTCCACCTGGCAGCTTCACGTGGCATGTTTCCGCCGCAGCACTTTAGAAATGATGATTAAGCTTATTGTGAGAGGATCGATAAACGTGCTGACTTACTACTGGCCGATAGGATTTATAGTTTTTTCAAATATTATTTACCATATTTGCTCAAAATCAATATCAAGCGGTGCTGATCTATATTTTTCGTTTCTAATCACATACCTTGTAGCAGCTGCAGCATGTTTAGCCCTATATTTTTTTACGGGACACGTTAAGAACTTCCCCGTAGATGTTAGAAATATAGGCTGGGCCAGTCCTGTTCTGGGTTTTGCTATAGTATGTCTCGAACTTGGATTCATAATGATGTACAAGGTCGGTTGGAATATCAGTATCGGTTCCCTAGTGGCCAACATATGCCTTGCTATAGGGCTGGTGCTGATCGGAGTTTTATTTTACAGGGAAGGTCTCACGACAAACAAAATAATTGGAATGATACTTTGTATTTCGGGGCTCATATTTATCAACAAGTAATGTCTCTCGAGTCAATACTGTCACAAATTTAAAGGGCTGCCTGCTGATTATCAGGGCAGCCCTAAATTATTGTATTTTAAGTAAAATTACTATAGAGCTGCGTCCAGTATGTCAGTAGTTTTTTCTGCGTTAATGGAAAGCTGATCCAGAGCATCTTCCATTCTAGCTTTGAAATCCGCGGCAAAAGTCTCATCTGTTACTCCGGGGAGGTTTATCTTGACATTGTACGCTGCTGCTCTTCCCGCCGCTTCTGCTATAAGTGCCGCGCTTCCTGCGTCGCTTATCGTGTTGGTGTTGCCATTTTTAGCAGCTAGGTATGCCAGTTCTGCCATTTCAACACAAGATTCGAGTGTAAGCAGTGGTATTTCTGTTGCAAGTTTAGATGCTTCTCCCATTGCTTTTTTACGAGAGCACTTTTCGTCCTCTGTCGCCTTGGGCATTTTAAGTGCAGACATAAAGGTATTGAAGGATTCGGTGTCTTTGTTCATGAGGTCTACAAATTTAAACCTCAAGGACTCGCTTTTTCCTACGACATCCTCCATTAAATCCCAGCTATCCTTGTATTTCTCTTTGCCTATCGTCAGGTTTGCCACCATTGAGACAAGTGCTGACCCCAGAGAGGC
>JAAYEY010000020.1 GCA_012728505.1 Synergistaceae bacterium
AACTGATATTCTTCTCCCGGTTCGAGTATCTTTACTGCAGTAAACATTTCTCCGACAAGTTCTGCAAATTCCTTCGGATCCGCCTCGATTCTCGGGAAAGTATTATAGTGCATAGGGATAGCTATCCTCGGTTTTATCATTTTTACGGCTCTGGCAGCATCTTGGATGTCCATAGTATAATACCCGCCTATCGGCAGAAGTGCCACGTCGATGAGTTCATCTTCAAGCAAAGTCATCTCCATTGTAAGACCGGTGTCACCCGAGTGATATATTTTTTTACCTTCAACTTCTATTACAAAACCGCAAGCAACTCCACCGTAACGAACTACCCCCTCCTCTTCTATCGGACACCCGTGCCAGGCCGGAGTTAATTTGACCTTTCCGAAGGGAAAAGCTGCCCTGCCGCCAATATGCATTCCCTCGGTTTTTATGCCTTTTAAAGAAAGGTATCCAGCAAGTTCATTGCACGTGAATACAACTGCATTTGTTCTTTGTGCTATCTTGATGGTATCGCCCATGTGATCTCCGTGTCCATGGGTTAGGAATATAGCATTAATGTCATTAAATTCTTCCTGCTTTGCAGCAGCAACTGGATTGCCACTTAGGAAGGGGTCTATGAGCGCCTTCAGACCCTCCCCTTCAATGTAAAAAGCACTATGTCCCAGAAAACGGATCTTTGCCATATGTCATCCCTCCAATAAGTTTTTCTAATGTAAATTATACCTCATGGAAAGGTGTAACTTCAAAACAACACAAGACGATAAGGCTCGCAGAACGATACATCTGCGAGCCTTATCGTTTATAGGAGATGTCAATGTTAAGGCTTAGCTTAAAAGCGGGTCGACACTTTTGATAGCAAGTTCATCGAGCTGTTTCTGGTCGACTTTATTCGGCGCCTCTGTCATGGGACACTGTGCTTTCTGGTTCTTTGGGAAGGCCATGACGTCTCTTATCGATTTACATCCGCATATTAGCATTACAAGCCTGTCAAGCCCAAGGGCGATACCTCCGTGGGGTGGGGTTCCAAAGCTTAGCCCTTCGAGGAGGAAACCAAAGCGCTCCCTAGCCAATTCAGGAGTAAAATTAAGAGCCTGAAAAGCTTTCGCCTGCATCTCAGGGCTGTGAATCCTTATAGAACCTCCGCCTATCTCGTTACCGTTCAGCACCACATCGTATGCGCGTGAACGAACTTTACCAGGTTCTGTAAGTAGATATTCCATATCTTCATTCATTGGAGCAGTGAATGGGTGGTGCACCGCAGTGTATCTTTCTGTCTCATCATCCCATTCAAATAACGGAAATTCAGTTACCCAGAGAAACTTAAACGATTCTTCAACCATTCCACGTTCCCTGCCTAGTTCAAGACGAATCTGTCCAAGTATTTCACAGGCTTTGCGCCAGTTTTCATCTGCCATTATGAAGAGTGCGTCACCGTCCTCTATTTCAGAAAGACTTTTCAGCAGGGAGATTCTCTCCTCGTCGAGAAACTTGACAAGGGGCCCCTTGAGCTCCCCATCCTTAATCTGGAAATTTGCCATACCCTTTGCTCCCAGAGCTTTTGCCCTGTTTTCTAAATCAGAAAGTTCCTTGCGCGAAAGTAAAGCCCCACCTTGTAGCTTGAGACCTTTTATGGTTCCACCTTTTTCTACCAGAGAAGAGAAAGGATTCTCTCCTCCTTCGAAGACTTTTCCAAGATCTGTCATCTGCATGGAGATTCTCAAATCGGGCTTGTCGCTTCCATATAGGTCCATTGCTTCTTTCCATGTCAAACGAAAAAAGGGAGTTTCGACATTAACGTCAAGGATCTCCAAGAAAAGAGATGCAAGGTAATTTTCGGTAATCTTCATTATATCTTCTTCTGTAATGAAGCTCATTTCAACATCTATTTGAGTAAACTCCGGCTGTCTGTCGGCTCTTAAATCCTCGTCTCTGAAGCATTTGACTATCTGCATATATCGGTCACAACCGCTTACCATAAGAAGCTGCTTGAAAATCTGGGGAGACTGCGGCAGAGCATAAAACTTACCGGGGTTTACACGGCTTGGAACAAGATAGTCCCTAGCTCCTTCTGGAGTGGACTTTGTTAACATTGGAGTCTCAATATCCATAAAACCATTGTCTCCAAAGAAATTACGGGTGAATCTTGTAACGTTGTGCCTCGTCATAAGGTTTTTCTGCATTGCCTCGCGCCGGAGATCAAGATAGCGGTATTTAAGCCTCAGATCTTCACTGACGGAGTCAGCGTTATCCATTTCAAACGGTATGAGCTTTGAGGGAGCCAATATTATAAAATCATCTACGATAAGCTCGACCAAACCAGTTTCATGGTCGGTGTTTTCGGTTCCTGCTGGGCGCTGACGTATGACCCCTTTGACTGCCAGTACATATTCATTTCTCAGGGAGTTTGCTCTTTTATGAGCTTCTGCGTTGAGTTCAGGGTTGAATACCACCTGTGTGGTTCCGGTCTTGTCCCAGAGCTCAATAAAAATAATACCCCCTAAGTCACGTCGACAACGAAGCCATCCATTGAGAATTGCCGCTTTTCCTGAATCTTCAAGCCTCGGTTCCCCGCAGAACATTGTCCTCTGCCAAGATGAGTCATAATATTTTTCCATAAAAAATCCCTCTTTCAAATAAGATCTGCCTGAAATACTCTGTCTACACATGAACCGCTTTCTAATCAGGAGAAAGCTCTTTCCAGCCAAGGAAAGATTAAGGGAGGAACTACAACATTAAAACTCTATTTCGAGTGCGTTCTGGGATCGGAGCTCGAGCATCTTTAAATGTTTAAGTCACTGGTTTCCCGCTCAGAGTCATGCGGGAAAGACGGTGGGTTACTTTAGTTTGTTAATTAGTGATTCGAGACTAAGTTCTTCCTGAGTCCCTTTTTTCATGTCCTTGAGAGTAATGACATTTTTTTCGAGTTCTTCACGACCGATGATACATGCATATTCTGCTAAATTACCGGCTGTTTTCATCTGACTCTTCATACTACGGTCCATATAGTCCATGTCGGCTGAAATACGGTTCTGTCTTAATGTGCGGACAAGATTCATTATTTCCATCCTGGCTTCAGGCTCAGCTGCAACGACATATACTTTGTTCGAAGGTTCTTTACCAAAGCTGCAGCCTTGCGCTTCCATTGTAAGCACTACCCTCTCGATGCCAGATGCGAATCCAACTCCCGGAACATGGGGACCTCCAATAGACTCTGAAAGATTGTCATATCTACCTCCGCCACAGACAGCATTTTGTGATCCGAGGTCTCCTGAGAGTATCTCATATGCTGTTTTTGTGTAGTAATCAAGCCCTCGGACAAGCCTATTGTCTATTTTAACAACTGCTCCGATTCGATCAAGACCCATTTTCAGCTGTTCAAAATGATTCTTGCAAGAATCGCAAAGATGGTCTGTTACAGCCGGAGCATTTTCGGTTATCTCCTTGCAAATGGAGCTTTTACAATCAAGAATCCTAAGCGGATTTCTGTCATAACGATTCTTACAGGTATCACACAATTCATCGTATCTGCCTTTAAGGAATTCCTGGAGCGCTTTTCTATAAACTGGACGGCATTCAGGACATCCGACAGAGTTAAGCACTACCTCAAGATTAGAAAGACCCAAACGGCGATAGAGTTCCATCGAAAGATCTATTACTTCAAGATCTACATAGGCGTCTTGAGCACCAAGAGCCTCTATGTCAAGCTGTACAAACTGTCTGTAACGACCCTTCTGGGGTCTCTCATAACGGAACATCGGCCCGATTGACCAGAGCTTCGCAGGCTGAGTCCCTTTGTACATTTCATTCTCGAGATACGAACGAACCATAGAGGCTGTCAACTCCGGCCTTAAAGTGATGCTCCTTCCGCCTTTGTCTTCGAAGGTGTACATCTCTTTTTCCACTACATCGGTCGTTTCACCCACGCCTCTGGAAAATAGTTCTGTATTTTCAAATATTGGAAGATGAACTTCTTTGTAGCCATAATCATCTGCCACATTACGGCAAATGCCAGTCACATAAGCCCATTTCCACGATTCATCGCCAAGTATGTCTCTGGTTCCACGCGGTGCCCTGATAATCTCCACAACAGCCGCCTCCTGATAAAAGATTTGTTTATATTCTATTCAAACAGTTATGATACTTCATTATATGCAAACCTTACAAGTAGTAAATTTTTCAATATTTGTTTATAATGAACCATGTACCTTTTATCGAGGAGTGTTTTTATGAAAAAAATTATTGCTATCATTGTGATAACTTTGACATTTATTGTTCATGCAGGTAAAAGCGATGCTTCTCAAAAATGGCAGCCTAAAAATGGAGAAAACTGGATAGGGATAAATAAAGAGCAGTTAAGGCTGACTCTTTACAAAGACAATGTCTCTCTTAAAACATGGCAAATATCCATCGGAAGAGGCAGAGGGACTGAGAAAAAGTCTCGTTTAGATCTTATTACCCCTACCGGTACTTTTACCATATACCGTGTGGTGCAAGACGCCACTAAGCTCGTATACGACCCGGCATGGTTCGATGAACCCGGCAAGCCTGAGGCAGGAGTATACGGATCAAAACTGATATCATTTTACAATAAATGGCAGATTGCTATTCACGGAACCAACAATGCCTCTTCAATTGGTAAATGGGTGACACACGGCTGTGTAAGGCTGAGGAACAAAGACGTCGAAGAACTGGTAAAAGATGTAAAACCAAAAATGAGAGTAGTTATAGTAGAAAAAGACGTTAATAAAAAATTCTACAAGGAAACCATATAGCTGTATTCAACGAAGAACATCTGAGCAAGATCAGTAACCGCAATATTATAAAAGGAGATGGGACACTATGAGCCGTGCATTCGTAAAAGAAGATGACGGGGAGCAAGCAAACCTTCTCTCTGAAATTCAGTACAGAGAAGCTAGGGTTGACTGGCTAAAAATACAGGAGAAAAAGCTGGAAAAACTTCTCAATGATCCTAAATCGAAAAAGATTAAACCCGAAACACTTGAAAGATGGATCAAGGAGACCAAAGAAGACATCGAAAAAACAAAAAAAGAACTCGATTATACGGATTGAAAGACGTTTTTTACGAAAATTCGTGCAGCGTTACAGAACAGTCTTTTTTAAACTTTCACATCAACCATTGCGTTTATTTTAAAAAACCTTTAGACTGAACAAGCGTTTATAAATGTCACTATACGGAAGGGTCGTGAGACAAAAATTGAAAAAAACCACTGGTGTCTGGTGTGACAGACACGAGAAGCCTTGCAGCAGACTTTTAGTAAGACCCTGCATAAACCATTTATCCACACATATTTCAAGCATAGCAATCCTATCCGATGGCTCCCCTATTTATGGAAAACAACTTCGCATATGACCACCCCGAGGGAAAGACGTAAAATAATTCTTTAAGGGGGCACAAACTGTGAATATAACAAACAAACCACTTATTGTAGTAGAAAATCTTTATAAAGGTTTCGAGGACGGCGAAGTCCTTAGGAATGTCAGCTTCACTATCCGTGAGGGAGATCTGGCATCAATAATCGGCCCATCTGGCTGCGGAAAGTCTACATTTCTGCGTTGCCTCAACTGCTTGGAGCTGCTCGATTCAGGCTCTATATCTATTGCAGGAGTTAAGATATCACGAAGTCCGGGACAGATTCCCGATGAAAAAATGCTCGACATAGCTCATGAAATAAGAAGCGAGGTCGGTATGGTCTTCCAAAGTTACAACCTATTCCCGCACAAAACAATAATTGAAAATATTATGCTCGCACCTATGGTAGTAAAAAAACAGCCAAAGGACGAAGTATATGATTTGGCGATAAAACTTCTAGAAAAGGTCGGTCTGAAGGGATTCGCATCCAAATATCCATCCACTCTGTCGGGAGGGCAAGGCCAAAGAGCCGCAATAGCAAGGGCTCTGGCTATGAATCCGAGGGTCATGCTTTACGATGAACCGACATCTGCTCTTGATCCAGAGCTCGTTGGAGAAGTTCTGCAGGTTATGAAAGATCTTGATGCAGAGGGAATGACACAAATAATTGTCACACATGAAATGAAATTTGCAAGAGACGCGTCTGACTACATAATATTTATGGACAAAGGTGAGATAGTTGAATACGACGACGGAGATATCCTTTTCGCATCTCCCAAAAACGAACGCACTAAAGCTTTCCTTCGTCACTTTGTTAACACAGGGGTGGCATAAGATGAAAAAGTTTTCGATCTTGCTGGCGCTTATACTCCTTATATTTACCTCTGCGTCTTCGCTTGAAGCACAGGAACTGAAAGAACTCACCTGGGGAGGAGACTCAGAGGGTGGATTCCCCTACATGTTCTCAAATCCCACTAATACAGACGAGCTGATAGGTTTTGAAGTAGATATTGTGGACGCACTTGCAGAACAAATGGGGCGCAAGCCTGTCTATGTAAACAATGCATGGGAAAACCTTATACCCGGACTTAACAGGAAACTTTATGATATTTCAATTAATGGCCTGGAAGTAACTCCTGAGCACAAAGAGGTTGTCAATTTCTCAATACCTTACTACAAAACTTTCCTTCAACTTGCAGTACGTAAGGAAGACAATTCAATAAAGGATTTAGAGGACTGCAAAGGCAAAAAGGTCGGAACTCTTAAGGAAAGCTATGCTCAGGAAATACTTGAAGAGATAGGCGACGTCGACATAAAGACATACAACGTAGAAGCAAACACTTATGAAGACCTCGCGAACGGAAGGCTGGACGCTGCTTTTTTTGACCATCCGATAGCTCTCTATTCGGCCGGATTCAACCCGGAAATAAAATTTATCGGCCCTCCTGTAGGCGAACTGGAATACGCTATAGCTATCCGAAAAGAAGACAAAGAACTCCTTAAAGAGGTAAATATGGCACTGGCAGCCCTTCGTGATTCGGGAAAACTACGTGAGATATATGACAGATGGAATCTATGGACGCCCATAATGGCAGCTGAATTCAATGATTACAGCCCCTCTAAAATCGAAGCCTCAAGATACAATGAGTGGTCGGAGACACACAGACCTGAACTTACATTCGCAATGCGTCTAGAAAGGTACAAGGACGTCCTCCCAGCATTTGGACGCGCTGCGATCGTTACTATGCAGGTTTCAATTACAGCAATGATTATTGCAATAACCCTGGGACTTACATTGGCTCTGGCAAGGGTTTTTTCACCCAAATGGATATCATCAATTGCCACTATCTACATAGAAATAGTTCGAGGAACTCCTGTTTTGATCCAACTGTTTTTTATCTTTTACGGACTTCCAAGCGTGGGGATAAAATTCTCTCCATTTTGGGCGGGTGCCATTGCTCTTGGACTCAACTATGCGGCATATGAGGCTGAAATTTACCGCTCTGGTCTTTTTGCAATACCGAGAACACAGTGGGAATCAGCTCTTGCTCTAGGTATGACGAGATGGCAGGCTATGAGAGAGGTAATTTTGCCACAGGCAGTACGTGTAGTTATACCGCCGATAACAAACGATTTTATATCGCTGCTCAAAGATTCCTCGCTTGTTTCGATCATCACAATGGTTGACCTTACAAAGACATACGGACAGGTATCTGCAACTTACTATGATTATTTCGGACCGGGCATAATGGTTGCAATTATTTACCTGCTCCTCGGACTGCCCTTCGTACGGTTTGCCCGTTATACAGAAAAGAGGCTTGCCGCAGTAGATAAAGACGGTAAGCACGGCCACAGAGAAAATATTTACCGCTCCTCGGCACGATATATATAACATTACATTTTCGTTAAAGAGACACGTTGCGAAAAAAAATACCAGCCCCTAATCAGGACTGGTATTTTTTTATCTTGCAGTTCTATAATAAAATTCAGCTTAACATTTTCCTTCACCTTTACTGTTTTTTTATCCTTTCAGCAAGCCTCGTGTACCTTTTGCGTGTTTTGTCATTTTTTACAGCTATCGCAAGAGCTTTCTTTGTCCCAACTAACACGACAAGTTTTTTGCCCCTTGTGATTCCTGTGTAAAGAAGGTTTCTCTGCAGCATCATATAATGCTGAGTCATTATTGGTATCACGACAGCTGAATACTCGGATCCCTGAGATTTATGTATCGAAACAGCATAAGCGTGCACAAGTTCATCCAACTCTGCAAAATCATATGAAACGCGACCGTTGTCCATTTCAACTATTACTTTGTTATCTTCTCCATCTATCTTTAATACGGTTCCAATATCTCCGTTATATACGTCCTTATCATAATTGTTGCGTATCTGCATCACCTTGTCGCCTTCCTGTATAGTCCTGCCCATTCTCTGGACCTTGGATCCATGGCAAATATTCAGGGACTCTCTTAACTCTGAGTTTAGCCTTGTTGTTCCTACCGTCCCTCTGTGCATAGGAGTAAGGACTTGGATATCCTTTACCGGATCAAATCCAAATTTCTGAGGTATTTTAACCGTAACAAGTACCTTTATGATTTCAAGTGCCTTTTCGGGGTCTTCCTCTTCAATAAAATAAAAATCATTGACTGATGAGGAGTTGGGATCATCTTTAAGTGAAGGCATCTCTCCATTGTTAATTCTATGTGCGTTAACGACTATCATGCTCTCCCCGCTCTGTCTGTAGATCTCATTAAGGTGAACAACTGGACAGACACCCGAATCGATTATATCTTTCAAGACATTGCCAGGGCCAACCGACGGTAGTTGGTCGACATCTCCCACGAAAATTACAGCGGCACCCTTTGGTATGGCCTTAAGCAAATGGTGGAATAGTATCTGGTCTATCATTGATGCCTCATCTACCACAAGCAGGTCACAATCAATAGGGTTTACTTCGTTCCGCATGAAATCTCCTCCTGAGGCGGAACTTCCGGTGTATTCCAACATCCTATGGATGGTCTTTGCCTCATGGCCCGTTGCCTCTGCCATCCTCTTTGCAGCTCTCCCTGTAGGAGCGGCGAGCATTATCTTAAATCCTCTGGACGACCTTATCTTTATTATCGCTTGGATAAGCGTAGTCTTTCCGGTTCCGGGACCACCGGTGATAACCATCAACTGCGAACTAAGGGCTATTTTCAATGCCTCGGTTTGCTGATATGCGAAACTGATACCTAGTTCCTGTTGGACCCAAGGTACCACGATGTCAGGGTTCGCATATTGGCCGTTGAAAGGAAATGAGAGGATATTGCATAAGTTCTTAGCTGAGTGGACCTCCGCATAGTGAAAGGCGGGAAGATATACTGCGCAGTCATCTTTTCCCTCAATATCTTTATACCATTCCATGATGAGCTCCTGATTAAGAGTAGCATCTTCGATTACTTTCCCGATCAACTCCGAAGATACGGAAAGTATTTCTGATGCCGAAGCCGTAAGCTCCTCGACAGGCACAAAAATATGTCCATCCCTGGTAAGTTCGTTTAATGTGTGAAGTACGCCCGCTCTTATGCGGAGGGGAGATTCCTTGCTGAATCCCATACTGGAAGCAATTTTATCGGCAGTCATGAAACCGATGCCGAAAATATCTACGGCAAGCCTGTACGGGTTTTCCTGCAAGACCTGAACCGAGGAGCTCCCATAATATTTAAATACCCTGAGAGCGTATCCTGTGCCGATGCCATAGCTCTGGAGGAAGAGCATTACTCCTCGCATTTCCCTCTGTTCGAGCCAGGCTTTATGTATACCTGCAGCCTTCTTTTCTCCGATGCCCTCTATGTCAAGAAGTTTTTCGGGGTTTGAGTCCAGTATTTTGAACGTATCAGAGCCAAAGATAGAGACTATTTTTTCTGCTATAGAGGGGCCTATGCCTTTGATCAACCCGGAACCAAGATATTTTTCAATCCCCTGGACTGACGATGGGGCAAATGATCTGTATTCCGCTATCTTAAACTGAAGGCCGAATTTAGGGTGTTCGACCCAAGAGCCCTTCATGCTCAAAACTTCGCCAACTGCAGGGGAAGCTATTATGCCGACTACGGTCACAAGATCCGGAAAACCTTTTACCTCAACGCGGAGAACAGCATAGCCACTCTCCGCGTCACTGTACGTTATTCGTTCGATTTGACCCGTAATTTCTTTAAACTGCTGATCACCACTTATAAACTTAGATTCTTTATAACTCATTCTGCTAAAAATTCTCAGCTGATGGACGATGGCGCTGGTCCAGTATCTCTATAATCACTCTATCGACATTTTTCATTCCTTCACGGGTGACTTTTGCAACATTATCAACTGTTTCTTCGATGGATGATCCAAAAACTCCCTGTGGTATTCCCAGTTTTTGACCTGCAACCGACCATCTGGCAGCAAAATAAGCCTCTGAGGATGCCGAGCTCACTTTCAGTGCGCAACTTTCTTTCGCTCCGTCACATAGCATCCCGGCAATATTTGCGAGCAAAAGCTCCATTGCGTTAGCCATCTGTTCTTCAGAGCCACCCATCAAATATGTCATTCCCGCAGCCGAACCTGCACCAGCGGCTACAGAACAGCCGCAAACAACAGACATGCGCCCCAGACGCCTTTTAACAAAGCTTGTTGAGATATGGCTTATTGCTAGAGCCTTAGCAATTTCCGATTCTGATTTTTTTAGATGCTCTCCTAAAACAGCTATGGGAAGTATGGCGGTGATCCCGTGGTTACCGCTGCCCGCACTGCTCATTACTGGCAGAAGTATACCTGACATTCTTGCATCCGCTGCAGCTGCAGTAATGCTCCGTATCTTAAGGGCAACATCACCGTTTTCTTGGGACCCAAAGATATCTCTGAGCGATCTTCCAAACCTGCTCCCCTGCACACATTCGCCGCAAGAAGTGCAGACCTCTGTGGATTTAAATCCTCCCTCGGCGACAGCAGTGTTCATCACTACGCCGGAAAGAAGGAATTTTTGATCGCTTTCGTCCATTTCATCAGCCATTTTCAGGGCTTCGCTAAATGTCTGAGGGAATCCATCGTCTTCGAAACCTATTGAAGATCCAGAAGTCCCAAAAAGATCTTCCATGATAGTTGAGCCGTCAACAACAACTTTCTCTATGTGGTTATAATTCCCATTGACCAGGCAGACGGCTTTGTGTCCCGGGGTAAAGACTGTGGCAAGAACATATACTCCGCTCCTGTCAGGATCGCAGTAAATGGTTACCCTCTCTTCATTAACCCACTTCTCCGCTTTTGAGACATCTTTAACCGTGCTATTTCTCAGAACCTCAAGTCCAAGGTTTGAATCTCCACAGATGGCTCCCATCGCAGCAGCCATAACGTTACCCCTGGCACCCCTTGTTCCTGGAATTCCTACTGCCATACCATTTTTGTAAATACTCCCGCTTACCGTGACTCTTATAGATGCTACTTCTTCCTTGTTAGGCAGTTCTTTACATGCCCTGGCGACAGCAAGAGCAACTGCAGCAGGATCCGTACAACCAAGCGCCGGTTTGACCTCTTTAGCAAGAAAATCTTTTAGCGTGAGCCTCATTCTCTTCCTCCTAACGAATGTATCGAATTTTACCGTCTATGACGGTCAACCCAATAGAAAGATCTTGTATTTCGTTGTCATCGACTTCAAATGGGTTATCCATGAATGCAATAACATCTGCCACTTTGCCTATTTCCAGAGTGCCTCGGGAACTTCCCTCTCCGCAAACTTCAGCTCCGCCTTTAGTGTACATAGAAAAGGCTTCGACTCTGTCAAGTTTTTCAGATGGAAGCCACCCATGTTCAGGTTGACCGGAAAGGTCTTTTCTAAGTATGGCAGCTCTTATCCCAAGCAAGGGATTAAGCGGCTCCGTAGGAGAATCTGAGCCAGCACCAACTGTTATGCCAGACTGTATCAAAGTTTTCCAAGCATAGCTCCACCTTGCTCTTTCCGCACCAAGCCTGGAAATTATTATCGGCCAGTCAGATGTAACAAACGAAGGCTGGATGTCTGCCATAACTCCTAGTTCAGCCATTCTTTTATATATGTCACTTGCCCCTACCTGGCAGTGTACTATCCTGTGCGGAATTCTCCTGCCTTTTTCCGTAGAAAGCCTTTTAGAATACTCAACTGCGTTGAGGCACCTTTCTATCGCACCGTCTCCTATGGCATAATAAGCTACCTGCATCCCAGACTCTTCAGCAATTGCAGTAAGCCTATTAAGCTCTTCCTGAGATCGTGCGTAAATGCCCCGATTCCCTGGTTCGTCCGAGTACTCTTCTCTCAAAGCAGCCGTTTTTGCTCCTAGGGTTCCATCAACATGGATCTTAAGAGGACCTGAAGCAAAATAACTGATAGCGTCTTTTTCGTGGTAACCGCATTCAATAAAAGTAACCAGCTCTTTTTTATCTCTCAGATTCCACTGCTCAGCAATTCTTAGGGGCATACGGTCTTCACTTTCCATCTTTTTATAAAACCGGAAGATCTTGTCAGTGCTTCCTACAATACCAAGGTCGTCTGTCTGGACCGAGGTGATCCCCATTTTAACCATTTCATCTGTGGCTCTCTTATACCACCTGGTCAATGTTTCATCTGAAGATTCGGGAATATTCATCCTCGCCCAGCTTACTGCCGCTTCGCTGACAACTCCTGTAGGTTCCCCGTTTTCATCAGAGCTGACCACACCGCCTGAAATCTTAAAACCCTTTCCTATCCTCAATATTTCAAGTGCTTTAGAATTTAGAGAGGCAATATGACCGCATGACCTTTCAAAGAAGAGGGGTATATCTTTATTTATTTTGTCCAAATCATGTCTATTGGGAAATCTTTTTTCCACAAGATGATTCTGATCCCACCCTCGTGCAAAAAACCACTGTCCCTCTTCTATTGGAGATTCCGAAAGAAACTTCCGGCTCTTGTTGACCATTTCTTCAAGTGATGCTGTACCGGTCAGATTTAACGTTTCCAAACTTCTACCCGTCGCCAAAAGATGGTTGTGAGTATCTGTCATTCCGGGCATCAGATATTTACCTTTAATATCAAGTACCGTTGTTTTATTGTCACAGAGGGCGAGTACCTCTTTGTCACTTCCTATTGCTTTAATGATTCCATTTTTAGCATAGAGAGCCCTTGCCCGGCCAGGAGAGGACATCGGGTAAATTACTCCGTTAATAAGCGCTATAGAATCATTCCTCAATACATCTCCCATCAGTAATACCACCCTACATCGACATTATGAGTGTTGCCAAAGTCCTCATTCCAAAACCTGAAGCACCCTTAGCGTAGTAGCTTCTCTCTTCCTTAATAAAATCTGCCGCCGCAATGTCCAGATGAACCCAAGGAATATCTTTAGCAACAAACGCTTCCAGGAACATCGCTGCTGTTATCGCACCGCCATAACGTCCGCCGGAGTTAACCAAATCGGCTACGGGTGACTTTATAGTTTTCATTAAAACCTGGTCGTCAATTGGAAGTTTCCAGAAGCGCTCTCCGGTTATCTCTGCTGCTCTAAGAACTTCCTCTCCAAAAGTATTGTTGTTGGTAAAGAGTCCGCCTGTGTTAGTGCCAAGTGCTACTGCGCAAGCTCCGGTAAGAGTCGCGATATCTAATATTTTATCCGGCTTAAGTTCTGACGCGAATGAAAGTGCGTCCGCAAGAGTAAGCCTTCCTTCAGCATCAGTATTGTTGACTTCTATCGTCTTTCCGTTACGAGCGCGCAGAATATCATCCGGTCTGTAAGCATTTCCTCCGGGCATATTTTCTGCTGCTGCAATTATTGCAGTGACTTTCCATGGAAGCTCAAGCTGTGCGACTGCTTTGATGGCTCCGAGAACTGCGCAGGCTCCACTCTTGTCGCCTTTCATTGTCGTCATATAATCTGCAGGTTTTATGTCTAATCCGCCGCTGTCAAAAGTCAAGCCTTTGCCTACAAACGCAATATGCCCTTTGCATTCGCCCTTAGGAGACCATGTAAGAACTATAAACCTTGGACAATTTGCTGAACCTTTAGAGACTGCGTAATATGCGCCCATTTTTTCTTTTAGTATTCTTACCTCATCCCATATTTCACATTTCAGGCCGAGGTCTTTGGCGAGCGAAGCTGCTTTCTCAGCAAGAACCTCTGGTGTAACTATGTTCCCTGGCTCATTAGCAATATCTCTCGTATAACACTGTGCCTCGCCCAAGATTTCGCCTTCTGTCAGACCTTTAGGATCGGCATTTGCAATATAAAAGGTATCGGGAGATATCAGTTTCTCGCCTTCTTCCTGCGTTAGGTATTTGTCAAAACTGTAGCATCCCAGTACCGCTCCCTCGGCAGCTGACCGAGAACTGACTCTTTCTCCGGTTTCAGGCATACTGAGGTAAACGCTTGAACATTTTTTGGATGCGGCAGTCCTAGAAATTATAAAACTACCCTCTCTGATATTTTCCTGTAATCCTTCTTTTTTATCTCCTAGCCCATGTAAGACAACATATTTTATTGATTCGTGGTTAACCGGTATTTTTAACGTTGAAGCAGCTTTCGCTTTAAAATTCTCATTTATGACAGTTCTGCGGCAATGCTCAAGCATTTTTCCTGTCAGAGGTTCGAGACACACTAACTCCGGCGTCGCCCCTTCAGCGAGTATTCCTATCAACTGAACGCTTTCTGGGTCAAAACCTTTATCACATCTATCAATTTTCACTGTATTCCCTCCATCAAAAGTATCTTGATTTTATTCTTAACAGTATAATAATAACACTAATTAATCTCTATGTTGGTGTGCTTTTTCGCGCTTTATCTTTTCTGCTATACTATCAGGGGTAATTTTCTGCTTTATACGGGGGAATAGAAGATGGGTAAAAAATACGATGTAATAATTGTCGGCGCCGGTCCTGCCGGATTATTCGCTGCGCTTGAACTAATAAAAAATAAAAAAAACGTGCTTATTGTTGATAAAGGGAGATCGATCGATGCCAGGGTCTGTCCTATGAAAAAAGGTGCACCTGAATGTCTCCACTGCAACCCATGCAACGTTGTATGCGGCTGGGGAGGAGCAGGAGCTTTCAGCGACGGTAAATTGACTTTGACTCCCGAATTCGGAGGCAACCTTGAAGAATACTGCGGAAGGCAAAAACTCATTTCTCTCATAGAAGAGGCAGATAAAGTCTATCTGGAACACGGAGCAAGCAATACCGTGTTCCAGCCAAGCGGCGAACTTGCAAAAAAAGTTATTGCTAAAGCCATACAAGCAGGACTTGATATTATTCCCGCTACTATAAGGCATATGGGAACAGATAGGTCTAAGCATATTCTCGGAGCAATTTACGAAACTATAAAGAATAACTGCGATGTTAGGACGAGTACTACTGTTGAAAGAGTACTTCTTAATCCCGAGGGATCTGTAGCTGGGGTAGTACTTGTTAACGGAGAAGAAGTTTACGCTGACAGAGTCCTATTGGCTCCAGGACGAGAAGGCGCCGCATGGATGGAAAAAACGGTAAAAAGCCTCGGCCTTGAGATAGAATCGCTCCCAGTGGACATCGGAGTGAGGGTTGAAATACCCTCTGCTTGGGCTAATGAGATAACAGACCAGTTTTATGAGATTAAAGCCCTTCTAGATACTCCAACGTTCGATGACAAAGTCCGGACATTCTGTATGTGCCCTCATGGAGAGGTGACTTCTGAATATCAAAGCCACCATAATATACTTACTGTTAATGGTCATTCCAACGAAAACAATAAAGGAAAAACAGAAAATACAAACTTCGCAATACTTGTATCGACAAAATTCACTAAACCTTTCACGGATCCGATAGGTTACGGCAGCCATATAGCCCGTTTGGCAAACATGCTCGGCGGAGGAATATTGGTTCAGAGACTCGGAGACCTTCGCAAAGGTAGGCGCTCAACACCGGATCGTATAGCTAGAGGACTTGTAAAACCGACTCTCACCAGCGCAGAACCTGGAGATCTTGCCTGCGTGCTTCCCTACAGGCATCTTGTCGGAATCATGGAAATGCTTGCAGCGTTAGACAATATCATCCCTGGAGTGAACAGCGGCCATACATTGCTTTATGGCGTGGAGGTAAAATTCTACAGCTTGAAGGTGGCCTTGGACAGCGGTCTAAGAACTTCTATAAAAGGACTTTACGCTGCAGGAGACGGAGCCGGAGTCACAAGAGGAGTTATACAAGCTTCAGCATCTGGCCTCTGGGTTGCAAGAGCGATGCTCTCTGAGAAGTAGTAACTCTAAGATTCTGCC
>JAAYEY010000179.1 GCA_012728505.1 Synergistaceae bacterium
AACGGTACCGGCAGTCCAAGTAAAATGGCCCACCAGATTAAGACCGAACATGAATTCGGGTGCCAGCAGAGGTTCTTTCTGCATCGAAGCTATACTGAAGCTTTCATCAGTAAGTTCGAAGCATATCCATGACTTTTTCAAAGCCCCGATCCCGGGTGCCAGTCTTCTGGCTATTGAGGATGACATCATAATATGCCTCATGTTGAGTACTGCAGTTGCAAGAACAATCTCTGGTATCGATGAACCGATCATAAGCAGGTTGAGGGCTACGAACTGACTTGCGCCAGCATAGACAACGAGAGACATAAAAAGGCTTTCAAGGGCAGTAAGCCCTGCAGTCTTGCAAAGTATTCCGCAAGCCAGAGCACTTGGTATATAGCCGATGGCTATAGGTGTTCCTGTTTTGAGACCGTACCTGAATCCTCTTGCTGTCTCTTGGCAAAAAACGGTCTCTTCTTTTGTCTTATCCATGTTTCCTATCTCCATTCGTAAATGCCAAAGAAGGATTCTATATTAAAAACAGAGACCCTGTCAAACATTCGCCCCTTCAGAAAACCTAAATAGAAACATAGTAATTAAAATAGCCCATAAGTCTCCATAATTGCCCTTAAAGTTGTCGTGCAATTCAGATGATTGTATCCTTGCTATAAGATGTAAACCATATGTATGCAACTTGGTTGCATTTACCTCCCCGAGTTTGTAGCCCTAAAGATTCTATCTATGGGCGCAAACCAGTGGATCGGACTTAGCGGTCAACGATCCCGAGGGTCACATGGGAAACCATGAGGCCTCCCACAGGCGGAACTTACGCCTTTTTTGGAAAGGGGTTATTGAGATAGATAGAAGCATGTAGTTTAGATATGCTTTCTGACTTTCCCTTCCTTCCCTTTTTCAAAAAAATCTACAGTTGTTTTCATGGGACGTCATGAAAACAACCCGCTCTTTATTTAGATTAGATTTTGAATTTAATTCCGGCAACGGAGAAGGAGATGTAAGAAATGGCAGAAGCAAACTATCATGTCAAGAACCTTACCATCAACGGTGTGCCAAGAAGGATTATCGGCAAACCGGAAACCACACTGCTAACAGTTATCCGCGACCAGCTCAAAATGACCGGTACCAAAAGAGGCTGCGACCAAGGACAGTGCGGTGTCTGCAACGTTATACTTAATGGCAACGTTGTCCGTTCCTGCATCACAAAATGGAAGAACGTACCTGAGTACTCTGAGATAACGACAATAGAAGGTATCGGGACGCCTGATAATCTTCACGCCCTGCAGTGGGCTTTCATTGTCTGCGGAGCAATCCAGTGCGGTTTCTGTACGCCCGGGTTCATTACCGCAAGCAAAGTACTGCTTGACAGCAACCCCAGTCCGACAAGAGAAGAAGTACGTGAATGGTTTAGCAAGAATTGGGTGGCCTGCCGTTGCACCGGATATGTTCAGGTTGTAGATGCGGTCATGAAAGCCGCAGCGATACTTAGGGGAGAAGAGAAGATAGTAGATCTGGCTAAGATGTACAAACCGGGCGATTCTATCTGGAACTCAAAATACCCACGTCCGAGCGCAGTCTATAAGGCTACAGGACTTTGGGATTTTGGCGATGATGACAGGCTCAAGCTTCCTGATGAGTTCCTCTTCGCATATCCGTTCGCACTGGATGGCGTACGCCACGCCAAGGTTAACAAGATCGACACTTCTGGAGCAGAAAAGATGCCGGGTGTCTTCAAGGTCGTAACCTACAAAGATATAAAAGCTAACAAGGGTACTAACAGAATCAGAGGCCAGGTAGGCTGCCCGTCAACCACTACGGATGGATGGGAGCGCCGCATCATGGTCGAAGAGGGAGACAAGATCCGTCAGTGGGGCGAATGTATTGCCATAGTTTGCGCTGACACTGAAGCAAATGCCCGTGCAGCTGCTGATAAAATCAAAGTAGACTATGAGTCATTGCCCGAGCTTCTAGACATATACCAGGCTAAAGCAGCCGATGCTATAAAAGTTTATGATGATATCGACGGCATCGATGGAATGCCCAATGCCTTTAACAAACGCGTCTTCACAAAAGGTGCAGATCCTAAGTCAGACCTTGATAAGGCTCCTTACGTAGTAGATGATGAATTCTACAGCTCACGCCAGCCTCACATGGTACTTGAGACAGACTGTGGTTATGCTTATTACGATGAAGAAGGTCTTGTCACACTAGCAACAAAATCCATCTGTGTCTACAGACATCAGATGATGATAGCACGCGGCATAGGCGTAGCTCCCTCAAAGATAAGGGTAATTCAGAACAATATGGGAGCTTCTTTTGGTTACAAGGTTGCCCCGACAAACGAACCATATCTTGCAATAGCCCTTATAGCATGCCAGCGACCTGTTTACATGCGCGTCAACATGAAGGAACACAATACCCGCACACCAAAGAGATCCCCATTCCTGATGCATATCCGCGTCGGAGCAGACAAGAGTGGCAAGCTTGTCGGAGCTGAGCAGACATGGTGGGTCGATCACGGTCCATACAGCGAATCAGCTAACGATCTTACAAACAAGGGTGGTCAGTTCTTCTTCTCGCCTTATGCGTATGCCAATATGAGAGGAACCGGCTACACATGCTTTAGCAACCATCGCTGGAGCGCGGCATTCCGTGCATATGGAGCACCTCAGACTTATTGGGGATGCGAGACCGCTATGGATATGCTTGCAGAGAAATGCGGGATAGATCCGTTTGATTTTAGAGAGATGAACCTGTTGCATTGGGAAAAGGGTACAACGAATCCTCTTGGCATGATGCCGTCCGGCTATGCACCTGAAGTGTTCCCGCTTCCGGAAATGATGAAAAAAGCACGTCCCTATTATGAAGAGATGAAAAAAGAAGCTGCCGCAAAGAGCACCGATAAAGTTAAATTTGGTGTAGGTGTCTCTATTGGGATATACAACTCCAATGACGATGGGGCTGACGAAGCAGAAAGCAACGTTGAACTGACCAAGAACGGTGTTACCCTTTACAACACATGGGAAGACCATGGACAGGGCGCCGATATGGGATGTGTTGGTACTGCGCATGAGGCACTCAAACCGCTGGACCTCAGACCGGAGCAGATAAAATTGGTCCTGAGCGACACGGCAAAAGCCCCTAACAGCGGAGCCGCAGCAGCGAGCCGTTCGCAGGTAATGGTCGGAAATGCAATAGTTGACAGCTGCAAAAAGCTTCTTGACGCTATGCGTAAATCTGATGGCACCTACAGGACATATGATGAAATGGTGGCCGAAAACATCCCAGTCCTATATGAGGGCTATTCACAGGCTCAGGTGATAAATGAAAAGGGAGAAATTGAAGTCTGTTCAGGAAACGACAAGGACACCGGAATAGGCAAGCCCTTTGCTAACCATATGTTCGGCGTTAATGTTGCAATGGTATCAGTTGACATTAAAACAGGAAAGGCCCGCTGTGAAAAGTTTGTACTTGTCGGCGATGTAGGTGTAATAAACAATTATCTTGTCGTTGACGGACAGCAGTACGGCGGTATAGCTCAGGGCATAGGACTCGCTCTTACAGAGGACTTCCTTGATGAGAGCAAGTATAATAACTTTGTAACTATGGGTCTGCCATACATCAAAGATATTCCGGATGATATCAAGCTTATACATGTTGAGACCCCGCGTCCTCTCGGTCCCTTTGGCGCGTCCGGGACAGGAGAAATGCCGCTTGCAGCTCCGCACATTGCTGTCTGCAACGCTATAAAGGATGCATGCGGAGTCAGGATCAAAGCAATACCAGCAACACCTGACAAGATCCTGGCAGGTCTTAAGAAAAAAGCCTAGCAACTTACTTGCTCTAACAAGTTACAATATAGTGAGGGGCTTTCCATTCGCCCCTCACCTATATTATGAAAGGAAGGATAATTCGATGTCTAAACAGGAAAAAAATTTCGGAAGCATCTACGATCTCCCTTTGCAGAACGCCTCCGCACTTGCGCCGAATATCGAAAAAAGAACGGTATACGGTCCCGGAGACAGATACTGGGAAGAATGGGTCATGAGGCACTTCATACTTCCAGCCCATGAATCGATTCCCGAACACTCGCATGACTGGGACCATCTTATGTATACGATCAGTGGAGACGGCTATGTTGAAGTGGAGGGTGAAAACTATGACATGAAGACGGGATACTGGACCCGTATACCGGGCGGCATGAAACATGTTTATCATAATGACGCCGACATACCTTTGGAGTTTTTCTGCATAGTCCCGGCACATGGGGATCCTCAGGCTAAAAAAATCAGTATGAGAGCTGAAAGAGCTGCGCGAAAGCCCGAAGGTAAGGAAGATTGAAAAGGTTTCTCTCGACAAGATACAGTGAAATAAAGCCTTCTTTAATGATGAAAATGGCTGAAATGGCTAAGGGAATAACCGACAGCATAGATTTGACTCTTGGGGAACCGGATATTACTACACCTGAAGTTATTTGCGAAGAACTTTATAAAGCAGCTAAAAATGGTGAAACACACTATGTCCCCGGTATGGGGATTCTGGGACTTCGAACAGCTATATCGGATTACTGGGATAGAAAGTACGGCCTCAACTATGATCCTGATGAGATATTAGTCACAACCGGAGGCAGTCATGCATCATATCTTACTATGCAGGTATGCCTTGACCCAGGGGATGAAGTGATAATCCTCGAACCTTTTTTCACTTTTTATGAGGAACAAGTCCTCCAAGCAGGTGGTGTCCCAATCTATTGCATGAGTGGGGCAGAAAAGGGATTCCTTCCTGATCCGAAAGAGATCGAAAGTAAAATAAGCAAAAGGACCAAAGCTATATTGATTAACTCTCCCTGCAACCCGACAGGAGCGGTTTTTCCTTATGAACTTCTGATGAAGATATCTCAAATTGCTTCTAAATATGATCTTCTGGTCGTCTCTGACGAACTTTACGAGTCATTTGTATATGAAGGAACCCATGTTCCTTTTGCATCTTTGCCCGGAATGAAAGAGAGAACTATTACGATCGGTGGAATGTCCAAAACCTATGCTATGACAGGTTGGCGTATTGGATACGCGATGGGATCCCCTGTTTATCTTAAAGCTATGCAGGTTACTGGAGTGTCTCAGACGTTAAGTGTGAACACCATGGTGCAGAGAGCCTCTGAATTCGCCCTCAATAACTGTGATGATATTGTAAAAGAGATATCCACGCTTTACGGTGAGCGCACGAAATTTGCATATGAGAAATTTAAGACACTGCCGGGAATAAAAACGGCTGAACCCAAAGGCAGTTTTTATCTTTTTCTAGATGTTTCAGCAACAGGAATGGATGGAGAAGAGTTTGCCACTAAGGCGCTCAAAGAAGCCAGAGTGGTGACTATACCAGGTGCTTCGTTTGGTCCAAATTGCAATAATTACATAAGAATAGCATGTACAGTGTCCGAAGAAATGCTTGAAGAAGCATCACGGAGGATAAGGAAAATACTTGTTTAATTTTTGATTTTAAGGGAAAAAAGAAGAGGTATTGATATTGCTGAGGTTGGGCCCCACGGCACTGGTTCAGGGGTTAATATCTTTTGTAAATCTATTACCTTTCTGAACCTGTGCTGAAAACTCTTTTCTCAAATGTGTCCTTTAAAAACTCAGTTGATGTGGTGCTACGTTATAACTGTCCAACTACTTTTTCATTACGGTCCGCTCTATTGGAAGTCCGTTTTTCATTTCTACGGCTTCGAAGCGTCCTTCCGGCGTCATCCAGAACGGCATGCCGGAAACATATACTAACTTATTGCTCATTTTTCCACCTCCTCATATATAAAGTGTACAACCCATACATTATACAGGTTGTCTTTAATCTGTCAAATTTGTCAGTTAGGAACTTATTGGAATTATTGGCTACATTTCTATGATGGGCAGGATAAAAGCGGCAGATGTCTCAGTGTCCCAAGGAAAGAGTACCCATGTGTCCTGACTCACTTCCGTTATGAAGGTGTCAACAAGAGGCCTTCCTTCTGGTTTTGCATAGACTGTGGCGAAATGGGCCCCAATAAACATTTCTCTTACGATTCTTGCTGTTTTGCCTGTATCTACCAGGTCATCGATAAGGAGCCAAGTATCGTCTACTCCCGCAAGGTCAGGACGTTTTAATATGTTTGCTGTGCCTTGCTCCTTTATAGTGTAGCTTGAAATGCATACGGTATCTACAATGTGTATGTCAAGCTCCCTCGCTATGATAGCTGCGGGTACAAGTCCCCCTCTGGCCACGGTGATTATTCTGCTCCAGTCCTTCCTATGGTCCAAGAGTTTCCATGCCAACGCTCTGCAGTCTCTGTGAAGCTGTTCCCACGATATGGGGTAATTTTTATTGTAGCGTTCGGAAGTTTTCATTTTTCAGACTCTCCCCGTAAGTTCAATATTTGGAGAAAATTGTACCCCCATAAAGGGTTGTTGTCTATGATACTCGTCGCCGGAGGCATCAGTATAGCTCTGGTCTTCTCATTTCGAATACCCTTAAAAAATCTCTCGCTTTTTTGACCTGAGAAGTGTCGATTTCTACAAAGGCAAAATCCTCTTCTATTCCACCTTCGTATAGTATTTTGCCCCATGGATCAACCACCGTGGAATGCCCTCCGAAGGTCGTTCCGTTCACTTTGCCAACACAGTTACAGGCTGCAACAAACATCATGTTCTCTATGGCCCTTGCCTTGAGCAGCGTACACCAATGATCAATCCTTGAGATAGGCCATTCAGCAGAGAAAAACTGAAGCTCTGCACCTTCTGCAGCATAGAGCCTCGTCAGCTCGGGGAAACGCAGGTCGTAACATATGGCAAGAGCGGCAGGGATACCGCTGAGGTCAAAATGTGTCCTTCTGTCGCCCGGCCAAAGATATTTCCCCTCATCCATCAGTGGTATCAGGTGCGTCTTGTCATAGCTTGCTACGTATTTGCCTGAAGGATCTACCACCATAGCCCTGTTGACCGCCCCATTTTCAGTAAGAGCAAGTACTGAGCCGCCTGTGAACCAACAATTGTATTTTACTGCGATTACCCTGAGAAATTCCGCCGCCATAGAGGCGTCCCTATCGCCATATTTTTGAGATTCTTTAATTACATACCCTACGTCCCACATCTCAGGGAGAACCACTGCGGTGGGGATGTCTGACCTTGTCCAATTTGTTTGGAGCATTCTTTCAATCTTTTCAAAGTTTAACTCCCTATTTCCGATAGCTATGTCAATCTGTGTGATAGCGAGGCGCAGTAATGGCATGTGGTCCACTTCTCCTTTTTGGCATTCATTTATTGTCGCTGTATGAAGGGAAACATGCTAAAAGTGTTACGGTTTCAGCTATGTTTAAGGTCTTAGCTTTTATTTTCGAGCTTGGCAATAAGTTTCTCCGTTTCTTTTTCAGCTGATGCCCTGAGAACAGGTGAATTTTCCAGTGTGAGAATAAGCCAGTCTCCCTCAGAAGTTCCTTTTGGTAGCAAAGAGAGAGGCAACTCTGCAACAAGAGCCCTTTTTCCAATCAACAGGCGACACTTTTTCCCGTTTATTGAATCTACAAAGATTTTTTCTCTTTTAATTGGCATTCTTTAATACCTCCCTGTTCCGAGGGTATGATATTTTCTTTCCGTCAGAGACGATCTCGATAGTCCCGTCCTTTGTATCCAGCCTTGTTATCTTTAATGCCGAAATAGCTCGTACAACCTCTTTATGTGGATAGCCGTATGAATTATTTTTCCCGTAGCTCAGTATGATGACAGATGGTTGGACTTCTTTGAGAAGCCCCAGATTGGTCCCATTTGCGCTTCCGTGGTGGGCAGCTTTTAATACTGTTGCTTTGGGCAGGGGCTTTATGGTTGAGTATTGTTCCCTCTCCATGTCGGCCAGCATTAGAAAGCTGGTGTTGCCGTATGCTATCTTCAGGACGAGACAGTTATTGTTGGCATCTCT
>JAAYEY010000180.1 GCA_012728505.1 Synergistaceae bacterium
AGAGAACCAAAGGGGTCAGACCTACACAATTGACATAAAGGGATATGTTTTTATCCTTGGTGCAGCGATAACAAGGTCTGAAACAAATATCGAAACCGTAGGCCACTTGGAAATACCGATCGAAAAGATCATGAGACTTCCTGCTCCGTGGATTATGTAGGTCTGAACCGGATGAAGTTTCTCCAGGCCTGTTATTATAAGCAGAATGATTCCGAGAGTTGATTATTTTGTCAATTGTGTAGGTCTGACCCCTATGGTGGTTTTCTCCTACCGTTCCGTGCATGCCGGCCGCCCAGACGTAATACGTAGTCGAGAACGTCCAATCGGGATCGGTATCGCTCCCCTCTGCCTTCAGCGGCTGAACACCGGAAAGAAAAAGGAAAAGAAGGACGAGCGACAGAATACGCGAGAAGTAGGATTTTTTCATAAATATCCCTTTCTTTAAATACTCGAATTGTAAGAAAAGTGAGTTTTTAACAAGATGCACATATGCTTTTGGATGATTCATCGCGAATGCGATGTCAGGATTCTATAGGACATGGAGTATTCCGTCAATTTACTCAAAAGTCCAGAATCCGCGAGACCAGCGATATCCTCAGACTGGCCTATTTCTGTGATTCTTATTTAACAACAAGACCCTGAGGGAATCATCCTTTAGGGTCTTGTTGTTTCTTACATCTACCAATGTCATCGTGTAAGAGCCTTAAAAATCTTATTCCCTTTTATATTCCGAGAATCAACTTAGCTGTTGTGAAATAGATCAAAAGTCCCGTTATATCTACAATAGTCGTCAGGACCGGGGTGGCTACAAGTGCCGGGTCCAATTTCAACTTGGTCGCGCCTAAGGGCAGCAAAGCGCCCATAATAGTCGAAGATATTACCTGCAATCCAAGTGCCAGCGAAATAGCGAATGCTATTTTTACCAATGAGAAACCATCCAGAACGCTAGATCCGCTGCCAAAGAAGAAAACCCGTCCGAACGCGATAGCTCCCAGAGGTAACGACAGGAGCATCGCCACCCTGAACTCCCTTTCAAGAATACGGAGGACATCTTTTGTAGAAATTTCTTTAAGAGCCAGAGCCCGGATCACCAAGGTGGCGGACTGGCTGCCGGTATTG
The DNA here is from genome assembly GCA_012728505.1 of Synergistaceae bacterium. Taxonomy (GTDB): domain Bacteria; phylum Synergistota; class Synergistia; order Synergistales; family Synergistaceae; genus Caenicola. The sequence goes on from JAAYEY010000180.1 coordinate 1,120, forward strand.
CCTCCTGTGTCTGCCAACATTGGCATGAATGTCATCAGCACCGTAAACTGCATAAGGAGACCTTCAAAGCTCTGTACGATATATCCGGATACGAGGCTCAGAATAGCCAGAGCAATTACCCAGGGATAGCGGTTCCTAAAATGGCTCCTTACTGACGTTTCCATGTACATAACATCCGCGGCCGGCGTCGCGACTGGGATGAATTTTATGTCCAGGGTCTGTTTTCGGGTGATTATGCCAACCAATACATCGTCATCATTTATAACCGGCATCGCTTTAAGATCGTATTTCTCGATATTTTCGACTGCGTCTTCCTTTTTATCATCAACACGGGAGAATATGCTCACTGAACGCATAATGTCACCAACCTTATCGTCTCTCCGAGCAACAATGAGGTCCTTGAGAGAGACGAACCCGAGGAGTTTACTGTTTTCGTCCACCACGTATGCGCAATAAAGAGTATCTCTGTCAGGGGCAATTTCTCTCAGGCGCTCGATGGCCTGTGAGGTCGTCAGATGCTGTGACAATGACGCATAATCAGATGTCATCACTGCACCTGCACTGCCTTCCCGGTAGAGCGACGAACGGCGAATGTCTTCCCTTTCAGCCTGCGCCAAAGCAGGCAGGACAGATTCATGTAGACTTTCCGGGAGCTGCTTAAGCAAATTATCCCGATTACCCAAAGACATTCCAGCTAGCAGGAAAGCGATCTCTTTACGGTTGAGATCACTGATAATTCTCACCTGAAGATCTTTATCCAAGTGAATAAAAATTTCTGAGCGCAGGAAAGTGTCCGCATGCTGGAGAATCATCCAAGCTTTATCGCTCGACAAAGCTGAAATCCACCCTGCAATTTCGGCGGGATGTCCGGATTTACTTAAATCTCGAAGGATTTTTGAGTACCCCGTAACAAGCACATCTTCCAGCTCGGGGGCAAGGAGCAGATTTTTGTTTTTCATGGGTTCACCTCCATTCCGGCCGCGGCAGGAGGGCAAAGGCGGCCTGAGGTGAACCGGCTGGTTATGCTAAGAGGCGAAGCCGGTAATTCACATCACAAGTCGCGAAGCCCAAAGATCGCGGTCCCGGGTCTTCAGTTTCTTTTTGAGATAATTCCTGGGTTGTATAATGACAACTGTGACTGTTGTCCGATTCGCTCATAACCAAACCTCCTTTTAAATTATCCATGCATGAGTTCATAGACCTCACTCAAGCTTTCTTCAAGTGTACCAATTTGGCAGAGAAAGTCAATTTTTAAGTAATATGAGAGAACCGAAGGGGTCAGACCTACACAATTGACAAAAAGCCGGCAGTTGGGGCGCGCGGCAGGAATATGCCGCCGGTCGAGCAATAGGCAAGCAGTAATACCAATGGTCAGGCCTACAACTTCATTTACAAATATACTTAAATCATTACGCAAATACGTATTTTTGTAAATAAGCTTTCAAATCAAGAATTATTGATCAAAGCTCTTAATGCACACATGACATCCTCGTTCGAGATCCCCTCCGCATATCTATAATCTTTTGTGTACTTGATCCACCTGGATTTCAACGTTTCGCTTTTGCTGATTTCTTCCAATCAATTGTGCTCTCTCCGTTCGCCTGCTATCACAATCGGCTCGAAATGTTTGACGGTTTCGTCAATTACAACAATAATTGCTCTATCGGATGTATGTTTGGGCATCTGAACTCTGATGGGAGGTTTGATGTCATGCCACAGCACTATGTTTATAGCTTCTATGCAGAACTCAGAGACTACAGGCCAAAAATTTGGCGGCGCTTTGAGATCAACGGTGAAAAGACCATTGCGGAACTGGGATACGCCATAATGCTGATGTTTGAGATGCAGGCAAGCCATTTGTTCTGCTTCAGGGAAAATTCCAAAGAAAACTTCCTTGCTTATCTCCGGGCGGTTTACCCTGATGAAGAAAAATTTAACTCATATGTAGAAAAGATTTCGATGGATGAATTCTTGAAGAACTTCCGTTACGAACTGCCGAGCGAAGATATGTTTGTTCCGGATGATGAGCGCTTAATAGAGGCCGATAAGATAAAGCTGAGCAATGTGACTAATAGTCCCGGTTGGAAAACCTCATTTGAATATGATTTCGGCGACGGCTGGGAAATTGATCTGACTATTGAAAAATGTGAAAAGCGCGAGATCTCTCTGACAATATTGCCCCGCGTGCTCGAAGGTGAAGGCTTTGGCATTGTAGAAGATGTCGGCGGAGTCGGAGGTCTTGAAAATCTTGCAAAGATCCTTAAAAAGGGAAAGGGCAAAGAGTACAAAGAATTCTGCGATTGGCTTGGCTCTGACAGCCTTGACCTGGAAGCATTCGATGTTGAAGATATGAACTTCCGCCTAAAAAAACTGCTGCGGGTGTACAGGGATTCGTATGAAGACCATTACGAACCAACAGAAAGATCACTAAGCCTCCTGTTGAGAGAATACAAAGGCAAAGGCCCAAGGGGATATTGAACAAGGATAAAGGCAGGCGGATAGTTCGGCCGCTTGCCTTTATTTCAGCTCTGTCGTTTAAATCTGCTTTATCTGTCCTGGATGCCCAGCGAAGCTTTTATACCTGCCTGAAGGATCTGCAGGAGTACTAGGAGAGTCAGACCTACACAACTGCCAAAAAGGCCAGCTCCCAGAATACCTCTTCTGACAACATGAGGCCGGCAGTAAACTTCAGCTGGTTCAGGTCTGCATAAATCACGAATAAGGAATTCTCTAAATCCTTTAAATCTTTGTTCCACGCCGACCTTCGACTTCCATATCCGCTTCTTTCAATTGTGTAGGTCTGCCCTATAATTGTTTCCGATTTACAGTTGCTTCCCAGGTCGGCTGAGCCATCCTTCCAGTATCACACCATAGAAGATCCCGGCTACAAAACTTATATGTTCTTGAAAACCTGTAGAGCTGTAAAAGGCAAATGAAACCAAAAGCCCAAACAAGGCACCACGAAGCAAAGCTTTTTTTCTGACCGTAGCCGTCCAAGGAGCACCAATGACCAGACCAAGGATGAGACGGTTGTACCAGAGTGAGAAAATAAATTCCGGTGAAGCGGTAAAGCCGGACCTGACATATGCACCTACCACACAGAAAAGTCCCAGCAGTGCTCCGCCAATGAGAGATGCTTTCATTCTTTTATTCATCGATACTCCTTCCGGATCTGTGCCGATCCAAGCTTTGAATGCTACTTTTAATTAAAGATGTGAGATTTCTCTTTTATCTATTCAGCCAAGGGGAGAATCGGAGGGGGTAAGAGCTACACAATTTGCATAATACCCAACTTCCAGCGGATTACCCTCCACCTGCTCCTACGCTAAGTCTGTTTTTCTCTTTTCGCGAGATATTCTTCAGCCTGATCAAGGCTTTCAAATCCCCTGAGCTTCAGCCCGTTTTCCACTACTGTTTCGGGATAACTTCTGCCCCCTTTTTCGTACTCGTCGAGGTTGGCCTCGAAAAGTTCGAGGGTCTTCTGCGAGTAGGTCCAGAGCTCGCCGAGCTCGTAAGTTTCGATGGAGGTTCCGCCTGCAGCGGGTTCCTCCAACGTTCTTAGGGGACGGCCACGGCCTGAAACAAGCGGGTATTTGGCACGGAAGGTTTCGTTCTGGAGGATTAGTCTGTCGACTATGCACCGGGCAACCTGTTTTTTCTCCTGTGATACGGGCGGTAGGCGGCGGGCTGTTTCTTTGTTGGCCTCCGGGTCACTGATGCACATCATGTAGCCGTATTTCTCGGTGAGAGGGTTGCGGCCTTCCTCTCGTGCAATATTGAGGTCTGCTTTCCAGTTTTTAAGCAGCGGCTCGGACCATGCCATGTACTGGCTACGTCGCATTTTACTGAAGGTTTCCCAATTGTCCTGGCAGGCCGCGCGACCGCCTTCGTTCTCGACCTTGTCAAAGAAATCCCATTCCATTTGTATGATGCTCTCAATAATATTTTTCATTTTTATCCCACCGATACTCCAAGGTTTTTAAGACACTCACTCTCTATCCGCTTCATTATCTCCTCCGCCTGAGGAACAAGGAACGACTCGGAGATGGAGGAAAGTCCCTCCTCTTGCAGAGCGTCGCGAACATGTCGGCAGATAGATTCAATTATATCCTGCCGCTCAGCTTCGGGGGCTGAGTAGAGCGAATCGAGCTCCCGCACGATTTTCATGAATCGCGGCAGCGCACGGGCGCTTCTGAATGCCCATTTATAGTAGGGCATGTAGCGTTTGTTGAGTAGGTGCACAGATGAGAGCGCAGCGCGGACGAATTCGTCAAGTGCCAGCATAGCAGCCGGACCATCTCCACGCTTCATTATCCTGACATAGTTGTACTGCCCGGCCTGACCCATGACGAAAACACGGGCGGCAAGCTTTTTAATCCTTACATCCCTTGGGTAACAGGGCAGAAGTGCTTTCCGGATCCTGCTGAATTCACCAAGGTCATCGCAAAAGACTTCTCCGCTTGTGGCCGAGGCAAGATGGTGCTCAGGAATGCGTAACCACGCAGTATCGTTTGGCGGAACGTCCGGACAGCCGGTGTACTGAATGTAGAAACGGCTTATTGGTATAACTCCCACGCGGCCAGAAGCCTGAGCCGTTGCGTTGCGCGAAAAACCCATGAATTCATTTGGCAGCGAATCGTAGAGCTCCTGCAGTTCGGACCCTAACACGACGAAGTCCTCATCCGTCAGCCACAGACAGCAACCGGGACCAAAGTCGTGGTCGCGCGAAATGTCATCATCGTAACCGAGGCAGTCAGATCCCTGTCCCGCTAGGCCGGCGGCCACGCGACAAGCACGTTTGCCGAACCGCTCCGTTATAGCCGGAAAAACTGACTGTCTGTAAAATTCACGGCAAAGCTCAAGACCCTGCAAAGCTCTACCTTCTATCTTTCGCGCTGTCGGCAAACAGGAGCCAGCGTTCAGCCTCTTCCTTGTTCCCCGCAGCTTCAAAGGCCTTCGCACAGTTTCTGCTTGCGCGCGCATAGTATTGATTACGACCGAAACGATTTTCTATGTTTGTTGCAGCACGTTTATAATATTCCGCAGCCTCCGCAAAATTGCCAAGCATGTACTCTAGCTGGCCGCGTGTCGCAAGCATACTGTCCACGTGCGGGTCTCCCTGAAGTGTAGCAAAGATCGCCTCAGATTTTTCCAAGTTTTCTCTGCCCTCATCAAATTTTTTCTGTGCTATGAGGCATATTGCAAGGTTGGCATGACACGTGGCAATTTCTGACTGCACATCTTCTATCTTCTCAAGCAGCGTGAGAGACTTCGCAAAACATTCTCCCGCCCTCGTCACGTCGTTTGTAAGTAGCAGAGACTGAGCCATGTTGTTGTATAGAGCAGCAAAGTGGTAATCGCCCTCCGGAAGCTGTTCGGCATATATCTCCTCTACACTATCATAAAGCTTAAGAGCCTCCGCCGCTTCTCCAAACGCAGACTTTGCAGTGGCATAGTTCAAAAGCGTGGTAGCATGCCCTATGCCTCCCTCCAATCCGCAGGAGGAGATAAGACCAAGCGCCGTCTCCGCGGCCGTATAGCTCTTTTCCTTCTGTCCGGCAACACGCCAGAATCCCTCGAGCTCGTTGAAGACAGTTATGGCCGAGGTGCTGTCGCCCTCTTTGGCAAACAGTTCAGCCTTATTCTCAAGATAATCGACCGCATCCTGCATCTGCCCTTGCGCAAGCATTTCATCGAATTTATGAAGTATATTTTTTAAGTCCATTTATTCCATCCCTTTCATCATGGCCAACTGTTCGGCCACATTGAATTCCGTCTCCGTGTGCTCCTGTATCCGGTCATGTGTTACGTCCGGGAACTACACTGTCAACGTGATTATATCATCCATTACAGTAAGGACAGGGGACAATGGCGAAGAGGCAATTTCATCGCCGTTACGCGCGACATAAAAATGTCGCGGGATTGGATATTATCCGCCAAAGCTTAGTTATATTGCTTCTCTCCGTGAACTGCAGAATCCATTCCAATCTCTTCGTAACCCTTACTCAGGCGCAGAGGAGTAAAGATTGAAATAACCTTGAGAATTAAAACAGTCATCACAAAAGCATAAAGAGCCACGGCAGCCACACCTATGACCTGTATAAACAGCTGGCCTCCATTACCGTAAATCAATCCGGCTTTTGGTGCCACAGAAGGATCGGCGAGGACGCCTGCGAATATAAGTCCAAATGCACCTCCAACACCGTGAAGTGCCCAAACATCCAAGGTGTCGTCAAGGTTAAGAGAGGTTCTTAATCTAACCGCTGAGGCACATACCAAAGAACCGAAGAAACCGACGGGCAGACTATATATTGGCTGAACAAAACCTGCCATAGGCGTTATAACTACAAGACCGGCGATACCTCCCATTAGAGTGTCAAGGAGTGTTATTTTATGGTTGACAGGATAACTCATACACATCCATCCGAAAATACCGGCACTGCTTGCAATAAGAGTGTTTGCGACTGCAAGTCCGGCTACTCCGTTTGCGGCATAAGCACTGGCTCCGTTGAAAGCGAACCAGCCCATCCAAAGTATCCCAGCTCCAATTGAAACATATCCCATATTACAGGGAGTGTAATCCATTTTTTTTCTTGATCCTATTACGCACACTGCAGCCATTGCCGACATACCGGCCGAAAGGTGTATTACAAGCCCTCCGGCAAAGTCGATCACTCCCATCCGAGCCAGCCAGCCGCCGCCCCAGACCCAGTTTCCTGTAGGACAATAGACAAGGAGAAGCCACATTGCAATCATAATCATATATGCTTTAAAACTCATACGCTCTGCCACAGCCCCCGCAATAAGAGCCGGAGTTATGATCGCGTATGCCATCTGTAAAACAAAGAAAAGTATAAAAGGAAGGTTCGGAGCTATACTTACATTGGGAGAGATCCCTACATTATTCATAAACATATAAGAAGAGTTGCCTATCAAACCGCCGATACTTTCTCCAAATACAAGAGTAAATCCGAATAGAGTCCATAAGACTCCGACTATTCCAATTGAGATATACGTTTGTTCCATAATACCGATGAGATTTTTACGTCTGACAAGTCCACCATAAAAAATCGCAAGCCCTGGAGTCATAAAAAAAACAAAAATAGTACACGTGATTATGTACGCCACATCTGATCCATTCATTAAACAATCATCCCTTTAAAATTATATTCTTTTTTAAATTCCTAAAATTGTTTTGGCTGTTGTGAAATAAATGAACAGACCGGTTGTGTCGACAATAATTATCAAGACTAAGGTCGATACTGACGTCGGTTCTAATGTTAATTAAAAACCGGAGAGCTCTGCGGAGTCCATCTCCGTAATGCTTCCGTCTGTGGCGTAGCGATACAGCCCAACGTGTCGCTCATGCCTTCGAGGAACGATAACAACGAATGTCATAGGACAACGGTTCTTGTCAATCCAAGTACCTGAGTTAGCGTAGATAGCTTTCAGTCCATCGTGTGTGTCTGAGGTGATTATTCTCGGTTCGTGAGAATGGCCGAAGACAACAATTCGCTTGTCAGAATCAGGGTTCTGAAAGTACTGGACATTCGCCTGTTCGTCTGTTTCGGCCGCCGAACTCGCTCCGATCAACGCCTTTCTCACTGGAATTCTGACGGCCACGTTGTTAAGAACCTGTCGTTCGTCCCAGTTCTCCAGTATCCCCTTAAAAAGATTCATCTCGATCGGGGCGCCCACATTCGCCTGCCGTGGGAAGAGGTCACTCATTGCATACGTTTCGGTGAAGCCGTCGATATTCGTCTTGATAATCTTTTCTTTGAAGCCCTGCCTTATCGGTAGTTCGTTCATCAACTCGTTCCATGTTTTCCAGTAGATATACGTAAGTTCTTGACTCTCACCAAGGGAGTTAGGAACTATAGTCGGTCTCGAGGTTCCCTGCTTCGGCATTCCTTCCATCACAGACGTCGTGGCAATACGTGTAAAGAAATACCCCGGAGGCGAGATGGCACCGGGAATAATGGCACTGTTCGAAAGGGGATCCGGCGCACAAAAGAAGTTATATCGGTGTCCATGCTCGATAGCAATCTCTGGGCGATTGTCGGGGGTATAAGTTCCCAGCCCCTGCACGTCTCGCGCCTGCGATATTCCGGGCATAATGCTTTGGACGTTCTCAGCGGTAATCAGTAGGTCGTGATTACCGGGAACATAGGTCAGTTTAATCTTTCCGTCCCTAATGATGTCGTTGAAAGCGTCAATCACGTTTTTATTGTTCTTAGCGATGGACTGCACGAATTCCTTCTGGCTCTTCCCACGATAGGTATCCCTGTCCACAGGAACGAACCACTCGTCGAGCAGGTCGCCCGCTATGACAAGCTCCTTCACGTTCGGAGCGAGTCGGAGCTTGCGGAGGAAGTTGGTGAGAGGACCGCGATTCTTTTGAATCTCCGCATACTCGTCGTCCGCACCGAGATGGATATCGCTGATGCAAACTATTATAGAGCGTTCGCTGCCAAGCCCCTTAATACCGCCCTGGTCGAGCGTAAAGGGGTATTTCGAGGCCACACCGCTCCCCTGAGCGCAGACGGCTGTTTCCTGCGGAGAACCCAGAGCCTTCTCGTTCATTGTGCTGCGGGCGGAGCACTCAGGCACACTGAATATAAGGATCGAAAAAAGCAGTATGGTTAGTAGTTTCAATCTTTTCATCGTGTCTAATTTCCTTTCATGTATCGTGTGTTCGTTCAGCAATCCGTAAAAAGCGTATTATGTCGAAAAAAGCAAGTGTTTCACAAAATCCACACCTGCTTTCGTATTATTCATAGCCATCACAATGTCAGGATTTTACAGTCCACAACGTATCCAGTCAATCTACCAAAAAGCCCCGAATACCCAATACTAGCGACATTGTCCAATTGGTCATTTCAACGTTTCTTATCATACTTCATCGCCAAAGAAGGCAGTCTGAGCCTTGATATTAATTTTCGCAGATCTTTTACATCAAAGCATTCCGAACATACCTTATCTAAAAAATAATCCGGTCATTATACGCTCTACACCCTTTCCTATGAAGTTGAAAAGTGAGATAGACCTATCTTAATCATAATCTAGTGTTTCAGTTTCAAGCTAGCACATGGCTCTTTTTTTGACTGGCAAACAGAGATTTGTTAGCCTATTCTTCGCACTTATTAGTAGCAGATCACCAGGTTTGCAGTTATCATATACATTAATTGGGGGAGATAAAAATGAATAATCTTAACGCTCTTTACAGAGATATTGATAACTATAAATCAGCGATTCAAGACAAAAGACCATTGTCTCCCGAGGAAGTCACTGGGCTTGAAAACTATTACCGCATAGGCAATACCTATGCCTCAAATGCTTTGGAGGGTAATTCTCTGACGCTTACAGAGACTAAGGTTTTGCTTGAAGATGGTTTGACTGCTGCAGGAAAACCGCTCCGCGATTCTTTTGAAGCTGAAGGACATGCGAAGGCATATGACTTCATGCTTGAAATGTCACGGGAACATGACTTGGTAATATCCGAGGATAAAATTCTGCGTTTACACAAACTTTTTTATAGTGGCATAGACAGTGATGCTGCAGGCAAATATCGTGAAATAGCCGTCTTCATCTCTGGAACAGAATATGTTCCACCAATGGCAAAAGACGTCCCGTTACTAATGAAGACTTTTATTACGGAGCTGCACAAGATGAAGAACAAAGTTCACCCCGTAGAGCTTGCGTCATTTGCACATCTTCAAATAGCAAATATCCATCCCTTTGTTGACGGAAACGGACGTACTGCGCGACTGCTGATGAACATGATTCTAATAAACAGTGGATATTCTATCGTCTCCGTTCCTCCGGTATTGAGACATGACTATATTACGTCACTTAAAGTAGCTCAGAGAACTG
>JAAYEY010000021.1 GCA_012728505.1 Synergistaceae bacterium
ATCGGGGGTTTCGTGCCCTTTTCTCCACCCTGCTACTCCGGCCAGATGATATTTGTCAATAAGTGCAAGTTTGAGTTTTATGGAATCCTTGTTTTCCACCCATACTTTGTACGTCTTCCCTCCCAAGATATAGGAGTAAAAATACTGCCCCTTGTCATTGAGCCATACAGGAGACAGTGATCTCTGCGAGATTAGCCCCTCCGACTCAGCCATAGTTAGGGTGGCAGCTTTCACTTTCACCTTGCCTTGCCCTGCAGGCGTTTCTTCCCATTTCCTCATGTAGAAAGGTACTCCCAGTACGAGCTTTGCAGGAGGAACCCCCTCATCTATAATCTTTTGTACTCCACGCTCGACCCAGGGCAGAGAGGCAACGGAGCCGGCTCTGGGACAAGTTCTCCAGTGTTCATCGTATGCCATCAAAATCACATAGTCCACGTGTTTTGAAAGACCTACCCTGTCATGGCTTCTGGAAGAATTGGTGTTCGCTGGGATAATTACGTCGACGGAGCTGACGAGCCCTTGCGATTTAAGATAACTCCCTAGCAATGAGACAAAACGCACATACTTATCCCTATCTGCGACATCAACATTCTCAAAATCAATATTTATACCATCTAGGTTATAAAGTTTTGCATAACAGAGTATCCTGGCAATGAAAAGGTTAATAGCAGCCGGATTGTTAAAAAACCGAGTGGTGTAATCTTTACTGAAGCTGTTGGAGACTAGAGCCCATACATGGTATCCTTTTTTATGAGCTGCCTGAACAAAAGCCGCTGAAGCTCTGTTAGCCATACCACCGTTTCCGTCCATAAGATTGAACCATGTAGGAGAGATCACATCAAGAGCGTCGATACGTTCCTCCGCATCAAGATTAGGATTGTCTCTGGTAACGTGGCCCCATACAAGAGCGATTTTTTTATTTGTTAGGGCTGTCGGGTCAGGTTTTTCTACCACAGCGGGAGTTGCATACTGCTGTTTTTTAAGTTCAAGACCGGCATCGGTCTCCTCCGAAGCTATACCTGTCAGCAACTCCATCCCTTTAACATTGAAATATGTAATTCCCTCATTAATAAGCGAGGGAAAATAGAGAGTTATAACCTGTCCTGCCAGCTTCTCTATTTCGTTTATTGCAAAAACCTTTGCCGGCTGTTCAATATCCATAAAAAAGCCTTTTCCATTTGGGCCATTCCTCAAAGGTACCCCTAGCATTTTAAGCGCTTCTATTGGAACCCAGATATCTTTTCCGCGTATCAATGATGTTCCTATAAGTTCTCTTGAGTTAGCATCAGATAAAATAATATCTAGATAACGATCTCCTTCGTCTGCAAATGCCATAGAGGGAAAAACAAGAACGATACAAAAAACAGAAAGAAAAATCTTGCGACTCCAAAACTTTATCTTTATCAATTATTATTACCCCTTTCAAAACTTCTGATATAATCTTAACCTTATTTCTCTTTAAGAGATTCGGCAAAATTGCTATATAATGCATGGAGAAAATATTATTATGACCGGAGTGCTCAGAACTGAAAAAAATATCATTGATTGTTGCTACTATATCTATACTGATTTTTGTAAATGTGGTATTTTGCTCTGAAGGCATGGGGATGAGCTCAACCCAGTTCTTAAAAAAAATGGGATATGCCTCCACAAAAGTTAAAGACGGTATTTCAAGCGTAAATATAGCTTCTGGGATTCAGAGTTTTGGAAAATCTAAAAAAGCTCTTGAGTGCAGTGCTAAATTGATGCTTGTTCTTACGGAATCAGAAGAAGGAAACGAACTTTTAAATGTAGCTCTGATGTATCTTGCTAACTCATACACAGATGGAGACAAATCCACCGCGATCTCAAGATCATTTGAAAACAGCCGTTTTGAAAATATTTGCAGGCAGATGTTATTTTCTATAGACACCTCCATGTCTGACTCTGAAGCAGAGAAAATTTTAAAGTCTTTAGGCATATATGGAAACATGCTTGACGGGATTCAAAGAAGCAGATCTGTGAATGGATTCAGATGCATGTTAAAACTTCAGCCGGGCGGCACAATAATGATGGTTATATCAAAGATCTAAAAAATAGACAAAAATAAAAAGGAGAATAAATGATGAATATAGAACAACTTCTTGATAAGCTTGACGCAGCAGAAACCGATGAAGAAATTTCGGGGATAGGTAAAGCAATCCTCGATATAGATCCGCAAAACCCATACGGCAAACTAGCTGTTTGGGAAACGATGGATTACGATGACTGTGTCGAAAATCTTGACATGCTCAGGGAAGCTCTTTCCGAAATAAGGATAACAATATCTGAAAAAGAAACCCCTCCCAACATCGAAGAGGATCGTGACGCACAGACCTACTGCACTTTAATGATGAACCTTGGATACTCACTGCTTGCTGAGCAGGAAGTCGAAAAGGCTCTTGAAATAGCCAAAGAATTTGCTAATTTCGACGACGAAGGCTTCTATCCCAGCCGCACCCTACTTTATCGCTGCATGCTCGACTTACAGATGTACAGAGAAATTTTTGATACACTTGAGAGCGATCCTCTTGAATCTGTAGTTGGCGAACACGCTCGTGCCATTGCATTGATAGAGACTGAAGCAGAACCTGGTGAAATCCGTGACGCTATTAACTATGCCATTTCTCTAGATCCGGACGTCTCTTTCTTTGTCCTAGGTATATGGGATTTCCCGGAGGCAGAGGATGATATCGATGATGATGTCGAAGATACTGTTAATTACGCCGCTTACGTAGCTGAGCCTTGGTGTTCCTCAGACAAGAGACTGGCATATATAAGTGCGCCAACTTTCCTGTTGGGCTACCTGACAGACAGACTAAGCGATGAAAAGGAAATAGAGGTACTTAGAGAAGGCTATGAAGGAGCCGGCCTCCTCAAAGAAGTTGATGAAGCAAAGGCAAGAATTCTGAAAATGGGAGAACAATCATGTGACCCAGAGGAAATAGACGCTGTGGCGCTTGCTGAAACAGGTACAATAGTCGAAAAGCTGATTGGCTAAAAATATTTAAAAAATCAGGAAAATCGGGGTGGATTGAAATTCCACCCCGATTTTTTATTAATCCTTTGGAAGGCTATCGTCAATTATTACACCCCGATTAGTTTCACCATTCAAGTAGGCTGAAAAATTCCCCCTATATATCCGTATCGCGGGATGAGAACCCATATCCCACTTACTTTCACTGAACCATTCTTCATCTATCGAGTTGTTAGATTCACCATCAAAAACCGGCATATAGAGCACTTCATCAACGGCAAGGTCTGAGAAAAAATGAGTTCCGTATGAGAGCTCAGGCATAAACCCAAGCCTGGGTATTCCAAGCTCAACTATGCAAACGCAGTTTGTAAGTTCATTGTACCTGACCGGGACTCCGAGCTCTGGGTTACTGGATCCAACTCTCCCTGGAGAGACAAAAATATACTTCTGACTATTCATTTTATCGTTTATCTCTCCTATTCCTCGAGCTACGCCAAAGAAATCAGGATTTGAATAATAAATCCGGTGGTCCACATAAACTAAAAAAGGTATATTTTTTATTACGCCGGGTGTAACCATCCTGTCTGCTTTAAGAATGATACGTTTGCCTGTTAAATCAGGGGTTTCATTTTCAGCACATGTCTGACACCAACATGGGCGGGATTGTATAAGGCAAAAACTGTCCTCCATCGGCTCATATGCGAATTCGATGTCTGCTGGTAGTCCCATAGAAGACTCCAGCAGCGGCAGAGTTTTCTTCATTCTTTCAAAAAAATGAGGATATTTTTGGGGAAAATTATCAAACGTCAGACAGACTTTTGAACCAACTTCTATCTTTTTCGTTGTACTCATAAGTGAGGAAAGGCTTCCTCC
>JAAYEY010000181.1 GCA_012728505.1 Synergistaceae bacterium
ACAGTTATAACTCCGTCCCAGCATCCTGCGCCGTGCGAACTCCGCCTGTACTATATCGAACATTTCTGCGTCGATGATACCGTCGTGGCTATCCGTGACATAAAACTGTGGAACCTCGCCTTCGTTGGGCTTCATCTTTTTCCGTCCTTTCCGAGGGACGGTCTTGTGTGTCCCTCGGTATACGGAGAAAAGCAGGTTGTTTTATACACCCATTTTGAAAGACTTGATAAATTTCTTTTTTGCACCTTCTACGGATTTCCACGCGGCATTCGGTGCGATGCCCTCTAAACGGGCAATTTCATTAACAGAGCATCCGCCTGCCTGATGTCGTACTATCAGCAGAAGAAGCTGTATCTGGCGCAGGAAAGCGAATACGCGCCGTTCAATATCGAAAATCCGCTGTTTGTCTTTGTCGGCGCAAGCGTAAATGCCGTGCGCACTGAGAATAAGCGTAAGGTTTCGGACGTCGTGGACATTCTGATGTTCTTCCGCGATTTCATTACAAACACTGCCGCTGCAACAGCAAACATTGAGCGCATCCTCTCCGGCAACACAGGCTTGCTTGATAACAGAAACAGGGACATCTTCAGAAACAACTTCCCGTATCTGACCGCAAGCGGCATCGCGCCTTCCGCAATGTATGCGGATATTTTGAAGACCGTATTCAACTGCTCTTCTGTCGGGGCTGCGCTTCATATTGAAAACCTCCGTGGCATCAGCGGCGAAATTCGTCTCCGCCTCGGTGAGAATGAGCCATTCGGTGTTATCAATGTCGGCGACGACTCTGCATTACTTTCGCTATGTGCGGAGAACGGTTTTGACACCGACGCCATTGACTTTTCCGATTCACTGTTCCAAGGCATTACAAAGGCCGATTCCACCATTAACCTGCTCATCGGTTCAAAGAAATTCACCGAGGGCTGGAATTGCTGGCGTGTATCTACGATGGGGCTTATGAATGTCGGTCGCAGCGAGGGTAGCGAGATCATTCAGCTTTTCGGGCGCGGTGTGCGTTTGAAGGGCTGTAAGATGTCGCTCAGACGCAGTGGCTTCTTTAAGAAGGATTATCCTGAAGCGGTCATACCGAAACACATCGGTATTCTTGAAACATTAAACATATTCGGTGTCCGTGCCGATTACATGAAGCAATTCAAGGAATTCCTTGAGAACGAAGGCGTTCCAAGCACCAAAGGTCAACCGATTGTCCTTGAGATGCCCGTTATCAGAAACAAGGCGCATAAAAAGAGCGGGCTTTATTCGTTGCGCGTAAAAGGCAATGCGGATTTCAAAAAAGCAGCCGCAAAACCGTTCTTACGCTTTGACAACAGGATTAAGCCCATTATATTTGATTGTTACTCTAAGGTGCAATTTGAATCGTCACAAACACGCGGTAGCGGTGAAATAACGAAGAACGAAGCCGTATTACGCCCGGAGCATCTTGCATTTTTGGATTATGACGCGATTTATTCGGAATTGCAGCGATACAAAATGGAAAAGGCGCATTATAATGTAAACATAACCCGTCAGGATGTCAAAGCCCTGCTTCAGAATACGCAGTGGTATAAACTGCTGATACCAGAAGACGAGCTGGTAATTCGCAGCTTTGAGGATTACCGTCGTTTCGACAAAATCGCCGTTGCCCTGCTCACAAAGTATTTTGACCGCTTTTACTATGCCGAGCAAAATCGCTGGGAATCGCAGGTTGTCGGATATGACCTTGTCGCAATGGACGACGATAACGAGAACTTTATGAATGAGGAAAAGGACAAATACAGCATTACCGTTGATGAAACGCCGGAAAACGAGACTATGATAGCTTGGATTCGCAATGTTATTGCGGAAGTGGAGAAAGCGAAGAAAGAAAAGCGCATACCGAATTTCGCAAATCCACGTCAAGGTGACATGGAGGTTTTCAGTCTCCCCGCCCACTTATACAACCCGCTTCTCTATTTGGCGAAAGGAAATGTTGAGATAGGCATTTCGCCTGTCGCATTGAACGAATCCGAAATTCAGTTTGTGAAAGCGCTTCATAAGAACATTACACTGCATACGGAGGAGTTTAAAAATAAGGAAATCTATCTCATTCGTAACCGCAGTAAAAAAGGCATTGGGTTCTTTGACGACGCAGGATTCTTCCCGGATTTCATTCTGTGGCTGATTGCCGATGGGAAACAGTATATCACTTTCATTGACCCGCATGGTATGGCGCGTGAGCCGATAACCTCAAGCAAGGTAGGCTTGTTCAAGCGCCTGAAGGAAGAAATCGAAAGTACGCTGCCCGTTTCATCTGTGCATCTGACCTCGTTTATTTTGTCCCCGACAAAATACTCGGAATTATCGGATAAGAGCGCAACCGTCACAGAATGGAACGATAATCATGTGCTGTTTATGGATGACAGCAATTATGTATACGATATGCTCATAAGCATACAGAAATAAGCCTGTTGGGAGGGCGGTTTTATGGCGAATGAACTTCACTCATTATCTATATTATTTCAGAACAGGCTTTTCAGAATACCTGATTATCAGCGCGGCTATGCGTGGAAACGTGAGCAACTCGCTGACTTCTGGGATGACCTGATGAACCTGCAAGAGGACAGATATCATTACACCGGCTTGCTGTCACTCAAACCGCTCTCCCGTAAGGATGTGAAGTCATGGGATGGCGACGAATGGCTGCTTGACAGTGGGTTCAAGCCGTATCATGTGGTCGATGGACAGCAGCGGCTGACCACCTTTTCTATCCTAATGTTTGAATTGGTTTCCTTTGTGAAAAAGCTGCCTGACAACGCAGAGAAATCTGACGAGGACATTTTTATCGGCTTTGAATCGCTGCGTGATATTAAATCGAAATATATACTGCGCAAACGTCCGCCACAAAATCTGATTACCACATATCTGTTCGGCTATGAGACAGATAACCCCAGCGCGGATTATCTGAAGTATAAAGTGTTTGAGGAGCCGTTTGGCGGCACCGTCTTTGAGACCTACTATACGAAAAACCTGAAGTTCGCAAAGGGATTCTTCGCCGAGAACATTGATGCGCTTTACCAAAGCGAAGGGACAAGCGGAATTGAGAGCCTGTACCGTAAACTCACGCTTCATCTGATGTTCAATCTGCATGAAATTGAGGACGACTATGATGTGTTTGTTGCTTTTGAGACAATGAACAATCGCGGCAAGCGTCTGACAAATCTGGAACTGCTCAAGAATCGTCTGATCTACCTGACAACATTGTTTGATGAGGGGCAACTGGATAAGCGCGATAAAGAACAGCTTCGGCACGACATCAATGAGGCGTGGAAAGAAGTCTATTACCAGCTCGGTCGTAACCAGTCTGCGCCTTTATCCGATGATGAGTTTCTGCGCCATCACTGGATTATGTATTTCACATACTCCCGCAAAAAAGGCGACGATTACATCAAATTCCTGCTTTCAAAGTTCTCTGCAAAGAGCATTTTTGAAAAGGTAGCTGTCGCTGCGCAGGACGAGCCTGACCTCCTCCTTTCCACTGATGATAACACTTCTGATGACGATGATGATGTGACCACGCCAGATGAGCCGGAGGTTATAATAAAGTCAAAGCTCCAACCGTCCGAAATAAGCGAGTATGTCAACAGCCTGAAGGAAACTGCAGAATACTGGTATTATACGTTTTTCCCGGAGGAGAGTGATACTTTAACTCCCGACGAGAAAATATGGATCGGTCGTCTTAACCGCATTGGTATCGGTTATTTCCGACCTCTGGTAACCGCTGCGATAATGCCGTCATCAAAAGCAACGGCAGATGAGCGAATTGCCTTCTTCTCCGCTGTTGAGCGATTCATTTTCCTGTGCTTTCGTCTGGCTTCTTTCCAGTCCAGCTACGCAAGCAGTGTTTATTACAGCAAGGCAAAAAGCATTTACGACGGAGAAATCACTCTGCAGTCTGTAACTGATGAGCTAAATGACCGCTCAGATAAAAATAACAATGAAGCTGTTCTGAATTTCATTGCTCGAAATAACCGCCGCTTCAATTCCGGCGACGGCTTTTATGCATGGCGCGATCTGAAGTATATGCTCTACGAGTATGAGTTTTCGCTTGGACAACAGTGCAAGCTGCAAAAGGTAGATTGGCGTCTTTTTACCACAGTGGAAAAGGACAAATTCTCTATTGAGCATATTTTCCCGCAGACGCCGACCGTGTGGTATTGGAGAAATCAATTCAGACAGTTCAATGATGCCGAAAAGAAGACCCTTACTGGGTCACTCGGAAATCTTTTGCCATTATCGCAGAGCATCAATTCCTCGCTTCAGAACGATTGCTTTGATGATAAGAAGCATTCAAAGCCCGGTCGTCGCGGGTATGAGAACGGCTCTCACTCAGAGATAGAAGTCTCAAAAGAAGCCGATTGGGATGCGCAGCATATTTATGACCGTGGACTGATGCTGTTGACCTTTATCGAAAATCGCTGGAACATATCGTTTGGCGACGACACGCAAAAAACAGCCATTCTGCATCTCGACTTCCTGTTTGATGGACGTGATGTGCCGCTAGAAATACCTGAAGATGAGATACCAACCGTTCCCACACAAAAATCATCTGAACAAGATGCTAATGGGTATTTTACGGACGGTTCCGATCTGTCCCAAAAACAATTGAGTTTTTGGATTGGATTTGTCGATTATTGTAATGCAATTAACAGAAGCGACATTGCTTCAAGAAAACCTGCCGGGCAAAACTGGTATGACGTTCCTGTAAACGCTCCTGATTATCACATTTCATTTACTATTACTCGAGGACATACGGCTCGCATTCTTATATACACATACAGCATCGACGCTTTCAAGCGCCTTGAGCAGAAGAAAGCCGAAATAGAATCCTTATTCGGCTATGCGCTTGACTGGCATTCGAGCAGAAGTAGTAGTGTACAGAAGCGAATTATTCACAGCAGAGATATAGACTTCTTTACCACCGAGAAACAGACAGAGTGCTATGATTGGTTCATTGACCGTTTTGATAAGCTGAAATTGGCATTGGATACTTGCGATGCGCATTAATGTTCGTAAAAATATTTATTGAGAGAGGGTAAAAGTATGGCTAAAAAGATATGTCAAGGAGCGCTATCCGAGACAGGGTTAAACACGCGATGAGCGACGATGAGCTCACCCATATTTTTGATACCGATGGGTTCTTTGTATAATACCTAATTACACAAAGAACATTCGGAAGAACGTAAAGGACGGTAAAATCTTTTATAAAAAAATTGTCCGGGAAAAAGGGAAACTCAAATGATTGAGAGTACGGCAAACAATACAACCAAACCAACATGGACAAATACTTCAAGCAAAAGAAGCACTGATGGAAAGCGATGTGGATATTTGTTGATTCGAGGATGTGTAAGCACAAGAGGATAGGTGGATTGTAGGATGATTTGCTTTTTGGGGCGACTTGTGCTATAATAAAAAAGAAATTGCAAAAGAACCGTCTTTACAGAAGGGCTTTTATTACTTTGTGTCTTCCGGCACAAATTAAAAAGGCCCTCTTTTTCATAGATGTAAAAAATCTTTAAATAGGAGGAAAAAAAGATGGATTCTATTCAGGCCAACTTGCGGGATGTAAAGGTCAAAGCAAAACAGCTCAGACGTTCTGGTTTTGTCCCCTGTGCGATCTATGGGGCTGGATTGGAAGAGTCTCTTTCTGTTCAGATCTCATCTTCCGAGGCAAGATTGCTCAGAAAGACCAAGAGGACAGGAAGCTTGGTGGATGTCCAGGTGGAGGGGAAGCGTTATCACACCCTTATCAAGGAACTGGACTACAACAGTATAAATAATGAGATCGTCCATATCAGCTTTCAGAGCTTGGAAAAAGGAAAGAAGGCGAACAGTGTTGCCGACATTGTTCTTTTGAACAAGGATAAGGTGCAGGGTGTTTTAGAGCAAATCCAGATGCAAATCCCCCATGCGGCGGAACCGGAGTATTTACTGGATACGGTGACAGTAGACCTTGAAGACTGTCCCATCGGCACAGTCATCACAGTCGGCGATATCCCGGAATTTCAAAGCAACAATGTTGAATTACAAACCGACCCAAACAGCATTGTTCTTCGAATCAGTGAGAAAAAACGATCCGTCGAAGGGTTTTCGGATCTGTCTGAGCCGACGGAATAATTATCTGGAGCAACTTTAAAAGCAGCCCTGCCAGCTTATTTCGCGTTTGGGCTGCTTTTTTACAGGAGGGAGGGCGCGTGATGAACGTCATAGGAAAAATGGTCAATCATAAAACGTTTGGGGTGGGAACAGTAACAGAACTGACGGATACAATTATCACCATCAGTTTTCGTGGAACTGAAAAAAGATTCATATATCCCGATGCTTTTAAGCGTTTTCTGGTATTCAAAGGTCAGCGCGTTCAGGAACATGTAGAAAAACTGATTCGGGAGAAAGAGGCTGTTGCTCAAAGGCAAAAACGGATTGAGCAGGAAGAAAACGAGCGCAGGCAGAAATTGCTGAACTTCAAGATCTCCGCAAATTCTCACCTTGTTATGGACATTCCTTCTGAAGAAATTGACAGTGTTTTTCAAACGCTCTCTGTTTCGGCCGGAACATATTTAAGCGGAGCGTCTAAAGGATTGCCAAGAGTTTTGGATCGGGTAAAACCCAATTCCCTTTGCCTGATCACGAGCTGTCTTAAAGGCCAAGAGGAAACCGAGCGAAAGCTGGTTGGCGCGTTTATGGTGGAGGAAGACTTTTTTGGTGAGGAGGTCAGTACCGGGATCATAAAGGGACATCCGAAATACCATCTACTGGTACCGAATGATCGTTGTATATTGTTTTGGCCCCAATTGAATCAGGCTGCCCCTTCCCGCTGGGGAGGTGTTGCATTTAAGTACTGTTCCACAGCAGCGGCAAACCAGATGCTGTCTGAGATGGTCGGGGCAGTCTTCGAAACCGATCAGTCGGATGCTGTACAGGAGTTTTATCAGTATTTTTGTAAAATCAACAGCCTGAACCCGCTTAACGGAACAGGGAAACGCAAACTGTGCAAATAAAGGTACGGAGGGGAATGTCCGGAAAATTACATTATTGTGTTTTAATACGATATTGTATGCATTTTTTCCATATTTGAAAACAGTTGCGCACACCTAACATGAAAGAGATAACAGTTTCCTTGCTCAAAATATGTTGTTTCGAACGGTCTTCTCTTAGTGAATGCCGAAATGAAAAATGTGTGTGGTGCTGAAACATAAAATAAATGACATAAAGGAGAGATGATTATGAATCTCGATAATTTCAGGAAAAGAGAATTTATACGAAGAGAAAAAAGAATGAAACATATTTGTAGACAGAATTTAGTAAAGAAGGGGAATCTCAACGATGCCCTACACATTGTTTATGTTATGACACATACAGGTATATGTGGAGGAACCAAAATAATTCTTCAGCATGCTAATCTTCTTATAAAAGCAGGACACAAAATCACGCTAATCTCGCACTTTGAAAAGCCAAAATGGTTTCCAATATATAATGAGGTAGAGTATTTGCAGATACCTTTTGCTACTGAACTCGCCACAGGAATTCCACCTTGTGATCTTATAATTGCGACCTATTGGAGAGAAATATCAGAATGCGTGGCCAGAAAAATCGCTCCGGTTATATACTTTGAACAAGGGGACTTCCATCTTTTTGATCCGGATCAATTATCGCAAAGGATGAAGCATTATATCGACACGCAATTCATGCTTGCCGACGATATTTTTACTGTCTCGCAAGGCGCTGCTGATCAGATTGCCAAAGTTTATCATAGAAGCGCCATAGTTATCCATAATGGAATTGATCAAGGTGTTTTTAAACACACGATTTCAAAAGAATCCAAAAGCTTTTCATGTACTGTTTCACCTATACGTCTAATTACGATTGGTAGCGATAAGAGTATGTTCAAAGGAATTCATGGAATTAAGGAAGCTTTGAAGTTGTTAAAAATTAAAAATGTTCCCTATCGTTTTTCATGGATTACACCCGATGAGCCTGACGAATGCACAGGGGACGTTTATGTTAATCCTACTCAGCAAAAAATTGCAGAGCTCCTTGCCGATGCTGATATATACCTGTGCAATTCGATTTATGAATCGTTTTCGCTTCCGGTCTTAGAGGCTATGGCGTGTGGATGTTCCATCATAACAACCCCAAACGCTGGTGTAAAAGAATATTGCGAAGATGGTAATAACTGCCTTATGATCCAAATGGAAAATCCAATAGATCTTGCGGACAAAATAATACATTTATATCGCGATTATAATTTGCGCCATTCTCTTATATCAGGAGGACTAATAACAGCGAAACAGTTTGACTGGACAAACATTGTGCCAGAGCTTTTGCGTTATTATAAAAAGGTAGCTGAGTATAGACCAATAATATCTTAAGATGGAATCTCGAACTTAAATCTATATATCATAATGTTAGGAAGGACTATCAATGAATCGCACCAACCAAACAATAAACCTCGGAATAGGCCTTGCCACAGGCCGTCGCTCATTTAAGAAAGTTCTGCTTTCATATATCAGCATTTGGAAGGAAACAAAAAAGGAATTGCCAATAGGCATAGATGTAAAACTAAGCCTTTTTGTGTCCTATGACGTAAACTATCAAAAAACAAGCTCTAAAGACTTTACAAATCTCAGTCAGGAGATCGTTGATGCGTTTGATCGGATTGTGTTTATGGGAGAAAAAAATGCCTCCAATTCTATTTCTGGCCTGGCTGCTCAGGACGCTTTTTCTCCGGATGCTCTAAACTCGGTATTTGGTTCCGGATATGCCGGGAAACGAAACGCGGTCTTGTTTTCAGCCATAGAGCATCACATGGACTATTTGCTGTTTTTGGATGACGATGAATATCCTATGGCTGTCACCAACAAAAAGGGTACTTGCCTGTGGAGCGGTCAACGTGTATTTTTGTCACACTTGAAAGAAATCGTCCATGCTGACTTGACGAACGGATATCACTGCGGATATATTTCGCCAATTCCACAGATTATCTTCAATGAACAGCTTCGCGAAAAAGATTTTAGAGTGTTTATCAAAGCAATCAGTAACGATATTATCACGTGGGAAAGCATCAGCAATCTGATGCGTACAGGGGGCGTCACATATGCTTCGACAGACATATTACAACAAGAAAAAGCAGAGAAAGTGCCTTGGGAAAACAATTGCCGGTTTATTTCCGGTGCCAACTTGTGTATCAATTTGAAAGAGCCCTTGCGAACCCTACCCTTTTATAACCCTCCGGGAGCTCGAGGTGAAGATACCTTCCTGTCTACAATGTTGGAGAATCGAAAGGTTGTCAAAATCCCTTGCTACACATTCCACGATGGTTTTTCTTATTATTCGCACATATTGGACGGAGCGCTGCCGATTCACTTGAAGCAGATTGCCGCTGATTCTCCGAAAATCATTACCCGTTTTGTTAACGCCTGTATCGGTTGGGTGCGCTACAAGCCGCTTCTGCTGTATATTACACAACCAGAAGAATATGAGGAACGGACACAACTCATTCGCGCTGCATTAAGGGAAAGTGTACCGGCTTTCATAAACTACTTTCAGGATGATCGGTTTTCAGAGATTCCAAAAGAGTTTGAAAAATATAGCAAAAACGTAAAAAGGCACCACGCACAATACATGTTAACACAAGTCACATGGGAAAAGATTATCTGTTTTCTGAGACAGAGCGATTAACTCTTTAGCTTCTGAAAGCCAACCGACTACCAGCTATGCCCCCTGCTCATCATGTCTTGACGACACCATTTATATTGTTCTCTTAACTTAACCGCAGGGGTGTTATTTATGATAATCAATCTGACGTTGACGTGCGGAGTTCCCGGGTTACATCGTAACTTAGACGATACCGAAGCTGTACAAGTTTTACGCGATGTGGCTGCTTTAAAAGTTGATACTGATGATGAAGAGTTGGCATCAGAATTCTTGTCCCATTTTATTGCGATAAACGGTGTGGATACCAATACTGTTCCAGAAAAAGGGAGCATAAATTCAAGCAGGCACCGAAAACCAATCAGCATTATTGCTCGTTAGCGATACCCTGCTCGTTAACGAAAGCTCGCCGACGGCAGAAAATGGTGCATTGTATCAAAGTAGTGCAGGAAACACATATTCAAGAAGCCCCTTCTCCGGCGGGAGAAGGGGCTTTTCTCATTATAGCGATAGTAATAGCATCGTCAAAGTGTATCAAAGTGTGAGATCTTTATTTGCGCTAGAAACCAATAAAATGGAATATCAGCACGCATATGTGCTTTCTCCCCCTACCGCCAGATAACTTTTTCAACCA
>JAAYEY010000022.1 GCA_012728505.1 Synergistaceae bacterium
CCAAAGATATTTGACAGTGGGCTTGGAATATCAATTTTTCGCGACAATTCTACAAGAACACGTTTCAGCTTCGCTTCCGCATGCAACATGCTCGGTCTTGAGGTCCAGGATCTTGATGAGGGTAAATCACAGATAGCTCACGGAGAAACTTTACGCGAGACCTCTAACATGATCTCTTTCATGGCCGATGTGATTGGAATAAGGGACGATATGTACATAGGCAAAGGCAATGCATATATGCATGAGGTAGTTGATTCTGTACGCGAAGGACATAGGGATGGAATACTGGAACAGAGACCTACCCTCGTTAACCTACAGTGTGATATAGACCATCCGACACAGACCATGGCAGACCTACTCCATATGATTCACGAGTCTGGCGGCATAGAAAATCTTAAAGGCAAAAAACTTGCCATGACTTGGGCTTACTCTCCTTCTTACGGCAAACCCCTTTCCGTTCCTCAGGGAGTTGTCGGATTGATGACCAGGATGGGCATGGATGTAACGCTTGCCCACCCTGAAGGATATGAGATCATGTCTGATGTTGAAAATATCGCAAAAGAAAATGCTAAAAAGTATGGAGGCAAATTCACTAAGACGAACAGTATGAAAGACGCCTTTGAAGACGCTGACTTTGTTTACCCCAAAAGCTGGGCTCCTTTTAAAGCAATGGAAGAGAGAACGGATCTTTACGGAGCTGGCAATTTTGAAGGTATAAAAACACTTGAAAAAGAACTGCTCGCTCATAACGCACTACATAAAGACTGGGAATGCACAGAGGATATGATGAAAACGACCAAGGGCGGGAAAGCTCTTTATTTGCACTGTCTGCCTGCCGATATAACGGGAGTGAGCTGTGAGTCAGGAGAGGTCGCTGCTTCTGTATTTGACAGATATCGCATACCCCTCTTCAAACAGGCCAGCTTCAAGCCATATATAATAGCTTCGATGATATTTTTGAGCAAAATCAAACATCCCGAGGAATTCCTTAAAACTCTCGAAGATAGATCATTACCCAGAAAGGCTCTTTAAATTTAAATCATATGATGGCTGAAGGTGAGAAAGAATACAGAGAGGGAAAATCTCCGGGAACAAGAAAACTGCTCATAAATGGTTCCCTGTGGGACCCTCGCTTTTACCCGGCATATACTCCTCATGACATGCTGGATATGGGAGTCTTTGGTGGGACATACCTCAACAGCGTAAGAGACTTGCTGCCCTCTGAGTGGTTTACCGGCGAAAAAGTTTTGCCCAAAGGCAGTAAACCAGATGTTTCAATGAATTTTTTCAAAGTTTCGTCGGGCATGTCCCTTTCTGATTGGGAGAAAAGAGGATGGATAATGTCGGATAAGCTGGGGTGGTTTCAGTGGTACTGCAACTACTTCCTCGGCAGAAGGATCGGAGAAGACGAGATTCAGATAAAACGCTGGCGACAGTTTTGTGCCCGCCATTCCGCCCAAATTCACAAAAACCCTTGGCAGCCAAGGCTTAGACAGAAACAGGGACTCCTCCACTGGTCATACGACTGGCGGGACAAAATCCACGAATGCCAAGATAAAAACCTTGCTTATATCATAAGCTCAACAGAATAGAACATTGATTTCATCAGACTATAGTTATCTACTTTCTAATCAGAAAGTAGATAACTATGAATTCATAAGGTCTACTAAAAATGTTTGTTCAGCCATATGTGACACTTAGCTCGCAGTTAAATATTTATGCTCATTTATGTATACAGCTAGTCGAATTATCCAGCTTAATTTTACAATATTTAGAATTTCTGTGAACTGGTATCAAGTTCCTTAATGTAGTAACATAGAGGATGGTTCAAAAGATATTCAACACGGAGGCACTGATATTATGGCAAAACAGCAACCCGAAGGCGTTTATCTTTTTATAGATGACAGCGGTTCCAGGTTCATTGCGGTAGTCGACGGATTTGGCGTTGCAAATATGCTGCCATGGAAACAGCCGGGAGAACTCCACAGTATAGAAGAAAAAAGCTGGAACCTTCAGGGAGAGTTCATAAGGCTTAAGATCTCTGACTGATTTTAGTTGCAGTTCCCTCTGCCCTAAAGTAGGAAACGCAAGTAGCTTAAATCAAATAAAAAATTCGCCCGGAAAAATTCCCGGGCTTTTTTCTTCTTTTAAAGAGTTAAGAATGTCCGGTGACATCCGCTAACAGATGAATTCTAGATTTTTAGAGAGATACCGGATATCTTTTGAAACCACTCTTTCGCTTCAGTCGCATCCTCTTCGAATCCTTTTCGTCCCATAAGACCGTATGTATATTTTTTGCCCTGCTCTACCCCAGGCTGATTGAAGGGATCTATACCCATCATTCTGCCGGTCATGGCTGTCATGTATTCGTAATAGAATATTAGAGCGCCAAGCGTTGGACAGTCAAGCTGATCTATCTCCATCCAAATAAGAGGGCGTCCTTTTTTTACGAGCGCAGCAGCCGTACTCATTGCTTCAAGCCTGAGCATATTGCCGAGTTCGGCGTTGTCAAGGTATGAAAGGGGCTTCAGAGGATCACAATCCACAGGTGGGACATAGACCCGCTCACCATGTTTTTTCAGGTTTATCAGAGTAAAAAATTTGTCGTCTGGTCCATCTGTGTAGAGCTGTACCTGCGAGTGCTGATCTATAGCTCCCAGCGCCCGCACAGGAGTGGTTCCTTTTCCTTCTTTACCTAGGCTCTCGCCCCAGAGTTGAGCAAACCATTCGGCGAAAAATGCCATCTTGCTCGAATAGGGCATTATCACAGCCATAGGTCTGCCCTTTTGTTCGTGGAATAAGTGCAAAGATGAAGCAATCCAAGCAGGATTAGTATCTATCGAGCTATTCTCAAGAAGAATTTTTTTCATTTTCCCTGCACCTTCGAGAATAGCATCTATGTCTATTCCAAGAGCATAGGCGCTTACCAGCCCAGCAGCTGATAAAACTGAATATCTTCCACCAACAGAGGGGGGCAGGTCAAGTATCTTGCATCCTGAATATTTGGCATAGGCTCTAAATATACCCTTTTCTGGATCAGTGATTACAAGTATGTCCTCATCGGCGTTGCCTTTGAGCTTTGTCATTTTTTCCCTGAACCAGAGGAACTGGGACATCGTTTCGGCAGTGGCTCCCGATTTGCTTACGCCCACAAGAGCAACGGTTCCTTCTTTTACCTGCTCCCATATAACATGGGTCTTTGTGGGATCAGGATTGTCTGCGAGGTAAAATTTGGGAAAACATGCCCCAGAGTTGTGGTACTCAGAAAGGAGAGATTGGTTCAGCATCAGGTTGCCCAACGCCGAACCACCTATTCCTACATGTATTATTGAATCGTAACCTTTGAGCCATTTCGCTGTTTCTTTTATCTCAGCAGTATCTATGTCCGGCAGATCAATCCATCCGTGCCCTTCCACATTTGACGGAGTCTCCTTAAGCCAGCTAGCAGCCTCTGAACAGCGTGTTTCATTCTCTTTCTTAAAATCACCAATAGAGAGATTTTCTTGGCCAAACGCGCCTCCAAAATGAAAGCTGACTGACAGATTATTCATGAAAACACTCCCTTTTGGATGTGATTTTTAGACTTCCTTGATCAGACCAGCTGCCTCGAGTGCCTCGTTTATTTTTGGCTTATCAAAACCTACAATGTACTGCTCCCCTATCTGAATGACAGGGACGCCCATCTGCCTCGTCATTTTTACCAGTTCCATAGCGGCAGCTTTATCTCCTGTGACAATCTTTTCTTCATACTCAACGTTCAGCGACGAAAGATACTCTTTCGCCTTATTACACCATGGTCAAGTGTTAGTAGAATATACTTTTACTTCCATTGTGATCACTCCTTGTTATGTATAATGGCTTTCGAAAAGCCTCTGCTAACAATTATAACGCCAATTGCAAGATTTATTGTTTAAGGTGAAAAGTTCTGTTCTTTTTTTATTCTTAAATTTTTTTAATATAATCTGTATTCCTTCGTTCAATGTTTTAAAGAATAACTAAAAATTCATTTTTTGATACATTTGCCCCACAAGATTATCAAATTTATCTGAGCACGAACCATTGTTGAATTTTTTCTTTTTTGGATGGTTTGTTTATGTCAGCTTTTAGATGTTGCAATAATCTACAAATTAAGATAGATTTAACAGCGTATGCTTAAATATTTACAAACATAAGTTTTTTCAAGAAATTTTAGAGGAGGTACGTTATGTTCAAGGTTGTTTCAAAACAAAAGATTGCACCTAAAGAATTTGACATGTGGATTGAGGCTGATCGTATTGCAAAGCACGCCAAGCCCGGACAATTTGTCGTTCTTCGCGTCGATACTCTAGGTGAGAGGATCCCTCTTACCATTGCCGACTACGACATAGAAAAAGGGCTGATTCGCCTCATTTTCCAAGTCGTAGGGAAAACTACGGCAGAGATGTCGCTTCTGGAAGTAGGAGATTCCATAAAGGATATCTCCGGACCTCTCGGAACCCCAAGTGAAGTCGGAAATTTCGGTACTGTTCTAATGGTAGGTGGCGGAGTCGGTATTGCAGCTCTCTATCCGATTATCAAGGAACTCAAACTCGCCGGAAACAAAGTTATAACAATCCTGGGTGGACGTACTTCTGAGCTTGTAATAATGAAAGAAGAATGCGCCAAATATTCAGATGAGCTCATAATCACTACTGACGACGGCTCATATGGAATGAAAGGCGTAGTTACAGCAGCAATGAAAATGGTTGTGGAGCGCGGAGAGAAAATCGACCGCTGCTGGTGTATTGGCCCAGCGATAATGATGAAATTCGCCACAAAAGCGGCTGCTGAGCTTGGACTCCCAATCGCCGTCTCGCTCAACCCTCTTATGGTTGATGGTACCGGGATGTGCGGATGCTGCCGCGTTACTGTAGATGACAATATCCACTTCGCATGTGTTGACGGTCCTGAGTTTGATGGTCACAAGGTAAATTGGGACGAGTTTATGGGCCGCCTCCGCCAGTACAAGGACGAAGAAAAGATATCTATGGATAAATATGAAGCAGAAGTAGGTGGAGCATCATGGCAATAAAGTTTTCTAAGAGAAAAACGCCCATAAAAGAGCAAGATCCCGAGGTTCGTAAAGGTAATTTTAAAGAAGTCTGCCTAGGCTATACACTCGAAGAAGGAATTACAGAGGCGAAACGCTGTCTCCAGTGTAAGACAAAACCCTGTGTACCAGGATGTCCTGTTGCAATTGACATACCAGGATTCATCAAGCATATCGCTGAGGGTGATATGGCTGGCGCCGCTGAAGTAATGGATAGGCACACCAACCTACCTGCGGTATGCGGTCGTGTTTGTCCTCAGGAAACACAGTGCGAGGGAGTATGTACCGTAGGAAAGATGCCCGGCTTCGAGCCTGTCGCGATAGGGAAACTTGAACGGCTTGTTGCTGACTGGAAATACGCACAGGAAAAAGCGAAAACAGAAAAAGCCTCCATTGTTTCAAAGGGCAAAGTAGCAGTGGTCGGTTCAGGTCCTTCCGGTCTCACAGTAGCAGGCGACCTTGCAAAAAAAGGCTATGAGGTTACAGTTTTTGAAGCCCTCCATGACGCAGGCGGAGTGCTTATTTACGGCATCCCAGAATTCCGACTTCCGAAAAACATCGTTAGGATGGAGATCGAGGCGATGCAGGATTTAGGCGTCAAGATCGAGTGCAATGCAGTAATAGGCAAGAACAGAACCATGGAAGAAATTATGGAAGAGTTCGATGCCTGTTATATCGCCGTCGGAGCTGGCGCCCCTCATTTCCAAGGTGTTCCCGGCACTACGCTAAACGGAGTTTATTCCGCAAGTGAATATCTCACACGGATAAACCTCATGCACGGATATGAGTTTCCCAAATATGATACACCGCTTAAGAAAGCAAAGAAGGTAGTTGTTATCGGCGGAGGAAACGTTGCTATGGACGCAGCGCGTTCTGCAAAGAGGCTTGGAGCCGATGAAGTCACAATCGTTTATAGAAGATCCCTCCAAGAACTTCCGGCACGTATTGAAGAGTATCACCATGCTGTGGAAGAAGGAATAATATTCAACTGGCTAAGCAATCCGACAGAGTATGTAAATAACGGTGAAGGCCAGCTCAGCGGAGTTAAATGCATAAAAATGGAACTTGGCGAGCCCGATGACTCAGGACGAAGGCGTCCGGTGCCCATTAAGGGAAGTGAGTTCTTTGTTGAAGCCGACACTGCAATCGAAGCTATAGGCCAAGCTCCCAACAAAATCCTCCTATCCACATTCCCCGAAATGAAGCTCAACAAGTGGGGATATATAGATGCAGATCCCAAGACCGGCGCTACATCTGTTCCAGGCGTCTACGCAGGCGGAGA
>JAAYEY010000182.1 GCA_012728505.1 Synergistaceae bacterium
CAATGCCGACAGGAGCTACATGATGAGAATTAACGAGGACGGAAAGTCGATAAGCATGACGAACGAGTCACTAGGCGAGGGGATAGCTCCTGAAATAGATAACCTCCAGAATTACGACTTTAGCAACTCACCGCTTTGGTTAAGAGCCTTTACAATGCAGGAACCTGTGATTTTGTCTGACATAGCAGAGTTCAAAGAGACTGATCCTCAAGAGTATGAAAGGCTTGCTGTCCAAGGCATTCAAAATATGTACGCAACTCCTATAACGATAAAAGGCAAGTTCTGGGGGTTTGTGGGTGTGGATACCCCCAGAAAATATATAGGTGAAATGTACGTGTTGGAATCAATTGCGTACTTCGTGGCAGATGAAATAAGCAAGAGGCATATTATCGAGATGGACGAAGATAAAGGTGGTTAAGTTAAGATGAACAGGATTTTGCGTTCTCTGTTTTTCTGGGAGGGACTTTCATTTGCAGTTGCGTTTCTTGGCAGCAGAGCGATGGGAGAAAACGCGATGCTTTGGTACAGCGGTCTTTCCCGCTCTGCCCTGACACCGCCAAATATAGCTTTTCCTATAGTATGGACCATTCTTTACGCACTTATGGGATATTCTGCTTTCAGGGTGGCTAAGAGAGCAAATTTTAGCGTTCTTATCCCATACATTGTTCAGCTTTCGTTAAACCTCACATGGAGCTGGGTATTTTTTTATTTCAGGCAACCTTCGATTGCTTTAATAAATATCTTTCTTATGATATTAGCCATTCTCTGGACAGTCGTAGTTTTCAGAAAATATGACAGGACTGCTGCAGCGCTCCTGATACCCTATCTCCTATGGGGATGTATCGCTTTCTGGCTAAATTTTTATGTAGTCCTCCACAACTGACCCTAGATTTACCATATCTACAAGCGAAGGAAAGATTGATATGAACGTTGACGATATCAAAATACTGAGTCTTATAGGCAAAACACCTCTTTATAAACTTAAAATAAATACCGGAGGGGCGGATATCTGGATAAAACTGGAAGGTTCCAATCCAGGAGGTTCGATAAAGGATAGGGCAGCCTGGGGCATGTTAAAAAGGGCTGAGCTTAATGGCAATTTGAAAAAAAATACTATCTTGGTTGAACCCACAAGCGGAAACACCGGCATAGGGCTCGCTCTCCTCGGAAAAGCTCTGGGACTTAGAGTAGTGCTTACAATGCCAGAGTCGATGTCGATAGAAAGAAGGACCATACTTTCTTCCTTTGGTGCTGAGCTAATACTTACTCCGGCTGCGGAGGGCATGATGGGCTCAGTGAATGCGGCATGCGAGTTTCTTTCTAAAGATAAAAACGCCCTTATGCTCGACCAGTTCTCAAACGAGGGAAACCCATGGGCTCACGAGATGACAACGGGACCTGAGATTATTTCACAGATCCCAAAAGACAAAAAACTTGCGGCTTTTGTTGCAGGGTTTGGTACAGGAGGTACGATAAGTGGTGTGGGAAGATCTCTTCGTAAAGAATTCCCTGACGTGCGTATAATAGCTTTAGAACCGGCTTTAAGTCCTCTTATTACTGAAGGTAGAGCAGGATCCCACAAAATACAGGGTATAGGAGCCAACTTTACCCCCAAAAATCTCGACAAAAATGTAGTAACAAGTTTTGAAACAGTCAGTGACGAGGACGCACTTAACACTGCCAGATGGCTCGCTTCTGAAGAAGGACTTTTCAGTGGTATATCTACCGGAGCAAATGTCTGGGCAGCTTTGCAGGAAGCTAAGAAACTGCCGAATGACAGCATCGTAGTTACGATCCAGCCTGAC
>JAAYEY010000023.1 GCA_012728505.1 Synergistaceae bacterium
AGGCCTGAGACACGGTATTTTAAACAGGATCACATATTAGCAAAGAGTTACACAGTAAAAGGAGGTGCGTGAGATGGGACCTATCAATAGCATCGTATATATAACTGGTGGTCTTGCGCTTTTCCTTTACGGAGCACAGGAGGGTTCTCGTTTTTTTAGACAGAACCTGAGCGGCGGCTTAAGAAAAGAGATAAACAAGCTGACAGGCAGCAAAACCCGTTCTTTCACTCTTGGAATGATACTCGCTGCTATAGCTCAAAGCAGCGCAATAGCAATCTCTTTCGGCATTGGTTTTGTCGATGCTGGGATACTCTCACTTGCCGACTCGATATTTGTGGTGATGGGCGCAAGCTTGGGAGGCACTCTTGTCTCCATTCTTCTCAGTTTCAACATATTTGACTATGCTCCCATCCTCTTCGCAGGAGCCTTTTTCCTCGGTAAGGTTAAAAACAAAGAGATACGCCTTATTGCAGGAGTCCTTAGATGCATCACACTGATCTTCCTTGGCATGATGTTCCTAAAGATCGGTGCAGCTTCGTTGTTAGAAGGAGATGGTGCAAGAAAAGCTGTCCTTGCCTGGTCATCTGCTCCAATATTAATGGGTGCGGCGGCCTTTCTCTCTGCTGTTATTTTCCAAAGCAGATCTGCGATAATCGGAGTTGGCATAGCTCTTGCAGCTTCAGGGGCTCTTCCTGCAGTATCGGCTCTGCCCATAGCGCTCGGGGCACATTTTGGATCATCATTTATTGCTATTATTTCAAGCTTTGGTGGAAGGCTCAGCGCTAAAAGGATGGGCTTTTCTTCTTCTTTTTATTACATATTTGGTTCGCTAGCTTTTGTTTTTCTGATCCCTACGGCACACAGAATCATGGCTGGGGCAGGTTTGGATGTTGTCCAAGAGCTTGTTTACGGCCAGATCCTAATAGCCTTGTTCAATATAGCGATATTTCTGCCCTTCACATCGACTTTAAGCGCCCTCTCGCTGCGTTTTGTCAAAGGATCAGGGGAATTGGACCAGCCGATGTACATAGACGAAGAATTGCTCTCGGTGGCTCCTGTTTCGGTATTGCTTCTTTCAAGGGAGATGGCGAGGCTTGCAAACTATCTTGAGGCATATCTTCAGATGCTCATGATACCTTCACAGAGAGAGAGCGGCCTTTTTGAGAAACTGCCGACCGCAATAGATGAACTGAGCAAATCATGCCAGGAATATTCTTACAGGATAGATTTAAGAGGAGAAGAGCTGAAGTTGCAGGAGAAATTTTCATCTATCAGTAGAACGATGTCTGTCCTCCGCTCGATGTCTAAAGCTCTATGTGGAGAGACTAGCGAAATTCTTTCTGATCAGGCTGCTCAAACAATGCTTGAGGAGAGAGCTGGCAAAGAACTGTGGAGTCAATGGTCGAAGCTCTCACGAAAGATTATGCGCACAAGCTTTAGGGCTTTTGTGATTGGAGAAAAAGGACTAATCGAACAGACTAGGGAACTGGAAAGAGAGTATGGAGAGATAAGCAGGAAAATGAGAGAAAAAATAACCCACAGTTGCTCTTACGGAAGGGACATTTCAAAAGCTATTAGAGTGGTCTCACTGATGCAAGGATTCCTAGGCATGTCAAAGATATTGGCTGAGGATGAAGAATTATTTAAAGTGGTTGAAGAAGAGGCTCCTTGCGAAGAAGAATCTTTTGAAGGGAATGATAGAGATGCTTAAGAGAAAGATTGAAAAGAAAGACCCAAGCGCAATTCAAAGCTATCTTTACGCCTCCGATAAAGAGAGGTTGCGAGATCTTGTCAGCAGTATGACCCAAGAGGCTGCTTCTTCTATTAAAAAAGCAATTCTTGCCCTCAGAACAGGCGATATTGAGATGGCTAAAGTGGTTATAGATGAAGACGATCTGATAGATGAAAAGGAAGAGCAGATAGACCAGGAATGTCTTTATTCCATCGCCATGAGGCAGCCTGTAAGGGAAGACCTCCGGTTTGTATATGCTGTGATGAAGATAGTAGTTGACCTTGAAAGGATAGGAGATCAGTCAGTAAATATCGCGATGAATGCCCTCGATATTAGTGACAACATGATTTTTCCTGAAGAGGTCTCTCCTTTTGTCGAAAACATGGCCGAAGAGAATATAAAGATGCTTGAAGAAGTCATGGCAGCTTTTGCAGAAGAAGACGCTGAAGTCACCTGTACAGCGAGGGAGCGAAGAAGAGGCATCAAGGAAATTAAAAGAAACGCAGTTATAACAATCAATAAACTTTTTGTAGCTGAAAAATCAGAGGGCAACCAAGAAGAAAGATTGCGGCTTTTCTGTTCTATCGCCCTCACATTGAGGCATTTATCAAGAATATCGGACCACATACTCAACATGGCAGAGCGAATCTCATTTATCGCCACAGGAATATCGCCTTTGACCGTGAAAAGAAATGCTCGTAAAAAAGCCGATACTACATCGGCGTGAAGCTGCCAGCTGGAACATCTGGCGTGAAACTGCTACTAAAACATGTCGCGTGAAGCGATAGTGAAGCGGTTGTAAGGACTGTCAACACATTGTCAAACATGGTTAAATTATCTTTAGAGGTGGGCAAGCTGTTGGCAAGCAATGGGCAAGCAGTTGTAGGAACTGGGAATCTTGGTACATGAATCACGACCCTGCGTCTCCCCCGGGCGCAATTTAACGGGGGTCCAGCGGCTCTGATTTTAGTCTGTGACAGGGTTCTATAGCTCATTAAACAAAAACCTCTGGATCCCGGTATCTCGAAACGCCCTCGAAATAATTTAGGCGCCGTTCTCCGTTCGGAAAACAGCGCTTTTTTAATTATGGTTATGCCTGAGAGACAATTTTTAAGTCCCTTATTCTTATGATATTAAGAACCAATCCCAAGTCTTTTGATCCTACAATTGCTTCACAACGGCTTCACGCGGCGCGTCTCTTGCCGCAGCTTCACGCCAGATGGTTCTCTG
>JAAYEY010000183.1 GCA_012728505.1 Synergistaceae bacterium
CTTTATCCTTAAACTTCGCATCTACGTGCGCGCCATCGCAGAAGGGCTTGTCTTTTGATTTTCCACATCTGCATAGGACGATTCTGTTTCTTTTCTCATATTCGAATCCATCTGCGCCCACAAGGGGTATGCCGCCTTTTACATAGATTCCGCCGCTGACGCCCTTTTCAGGATCCTGTGTAATTTCTATTGCAGGATCCAGCGGTGGTTCAATCAGCACTCCGTCCTTTGTTACAGCCGTAAGCCTTCCCGTTGGACATTCTGAAGCAGATTTAACTATTGCGTTTACAATTTCAGCTGAGTCGTCATCACATGCGAGCATCTGCCATGTGCTACCTCTTTCAGTGTGGCAGAACCTTGCATTGGCGCATCTATCATCATCAAGCATGTCAATACTTTTGCCTTTTAAGAGTTCGGCTCGATCTTTATAAAGATCCTTTGACGCTGTCTCTGTGCCGTCAAAATCTGTCTTTAGGTGGGTCCCATCGCAGAAAGGGTGGCTATGTGATGCCCCGCAACGGCAGAGCGTGTAAGTTTCATTGTGCTCTATTTTGCCAGAATCTTCCCAAATATAATTCTCGCCATCAGGCATTATAGTTTTTTCTGAGAGGTCAACATTTCCTGAGACGATATATGGACCGTCCTTGCTTATCTTAATTTTTTTTTCAACCATTTTAGTTTATTCTCCTCACTATCTTATTTGATTTTATTAACAAGAATCTCGGCTGCTGATATCATCTCTTCCTCATTAGCGATATTGGATTCGAGAGTCAGAGTTCCTTTTTTTCCCACTTTTACGGAGAGGCTATAACCGAGAATAGGATGGTGCTCAATCAGAGCTTTATCGTCTTTTATTGATATGGTTTTGTAAACGGCACCCGTTCCTAATAGGCCATCGTCGGCCGATATCGTCTTTTCCGACGGAGTCCATCCTTTGTCTCCGGACCCTTCCATCCAAACTGCATGAAACGGCACACCTACGTTGTTTCTGTAGTCTCGTTCTAGCCAAAAGCCTCTCTTGCCGGAGACAGTGTCAAATTCAGTCTCTCTGAGCTCGCCATTTATCCAGCCATCTATCTCAGTCAGTGCTCCTATATTTTGCGCCAGCGCACCTGCTGCGGTTAGAACTGAGAATATTAAAGCCAGAATTATAATCGTTGTTTTTTTCATATAAAGCACCTCCAGTATCGATATATTATACAGCTCGAAGTGGAAAGATTCTTCGTCAAGGCATATAATGCCTAAGGTAAACAAAAAGCACAAAGGGGATAAAGTTTTGAAAGGTTTTGCAATAAAAGTATTTGGTTGTCAGATGAATGAATACGATAGTGACAGGATAAGAACGGCAATGATTCACAGGGGCTGGGAAGAAAGACCCGATGAAAGCGCCGATGTCATTATCATGGTAACGTGCAGTATAAGGGAAAAGGCAGAACACAAGGTATCCAGCGATATAGGACGCTATGACCTTAGCTTCAGAAAAACAGGTTCTCCTTCTGTGGTTTTGGTAGGATGCATGGCCCAGAGGATCGGCCTTTCAATATCTAAGAAATTCTCTTGTGTAAAGCTTGTTGTCGGACCTAGGCACCTTGGTCTCGTTCCTCAGGGTATAGAGGACGCCTTATCCGGCAGTGCTCCGCTGTTTTTTATGGACGATGACCCAAGAGCGCTTGAAGACCTTGAAATCGCCCCCACTGAGCGCACAAACCCCTATAAGGCATATATAACGATAACTTATGGCTGTGACAGGTTTTGTACTTACTGCATAGTTCCTTATGTCAGAGGAAGACTTCAATCCCGTAGCCACAC
>JAAYEY010000184.1 GCA_012728505.1 Synergistaceae bacterium
ACGGCTTCCATAAGTGGAGAGAACCAGTAGCCCTCATAAGCCATCTCAGCAAACTTTACCTCAAGCTCCTTTTTGGTCTTTTGCGTATCCTTCGAGAGAGTGAT
This sequence comes from Synergistaceae bacterium, assembly GCA_012728505.1. GTDB lineage: Bacteria > Synergistota > Synergistia > Synergistales > Synergistaceae > Caenicola. The sequence continues at coordinate 105 of JAAYEY010000184.1, forward strand.
AGTTTCGAGCTTTTTATGGGCTTCGATTAACGCAAGAGCTGCGGGACATTCGTAAACTTCACGGCTCTTGAATCCCACCAGCCTGTCTTCGACCATGTCTATCCTTCCATATCCGGCTTTACCGGCAGTTTTGTTCATGAAATCGATCAGTTCGATGCTTCCCATTTTCTCACCGTTTATTGCAACAGGTATTCCTGCCTCGAAAGTTATTTCAACTGTAACTTCTTCATCCGGCGCATCTTTTGGATCAGCTGTGAGAGCATATGCGTCTTGTGGCGGCTCGTTCCATGGATCTTCCAGAATGCCACACTCTACAGAACGTCCCCAGAGGTTGTCGTCTAGGCTGTAGGGGCTCTTACGGGTTGTGGGTACGGGCACGTTGTGTGCTTCCGCATAATCCATCTCTTCCTCACGGGTAAAACCCCAGTCACGAACAGGAGCTAGGACTTCGATATCGGGGTTAAGAGCATTACAGCACACTTCGATACGGACCTGATCCTGTCCTTTACCTGTACAGCCATGTGCAACGGCAACAGCGCCCTCTTTTTCTGCACACCAGATAAGGCCCTGAGCAATCATAGGACGTGAAAGAGCTGAGTTAAGGGGATATACTCCCTGATATACTGCGTTTGACTTAAGGGCCGGCCATACAAAAGTATCTATAAATGCCTCACGAAGGTCAAGAACGTAAGCTTTCGTGGCTCCTGTCGCATATGCTTTAGCTTTTATATCTTCAAGGTCATCAGCCTGCTGTCCTACGTCCATAGTGAGAGTAACAACTTCATAGCCCTGCTCCTGAAGCCACGGGATCGCAACCGAGGTGTCTAGTCCTCCGCTGTACGCCAATACTACCTTGCCTTTTTTTTCTGCTGTCATCATTTTAAATTTCCTCCTCAAAAATATTTTACAATTTACTCAACTTTCTCACCTGTTGTTAATAGTGAATTTTAAGTCCCTATTTTTCGTCTTCTCAACATGATTCTGAGCGGAGATCCAGCATCTTTAAATCTTTTAAGTCACTGGTTTCCCGCTCAAAGTCATGCGGGAAAGACGGTGGGAGGGTTGAGTTATTTTTTGAGCACCTGTCCGCTCAAATAGACAAAAAAAACTCGTCCTACTTCCGGTTAAGGAAGAGGGACGAGTATAATTAACCCGCGGTACCACCCTCGTTGACGTTTAACGCCCACTTGGTTAGTTTGTTTTCGGAAAACTGCCGGAACCCTACTTGATCAAAAAGATCTTTCTTCGGGTTCTGCTCAGGGGTGCGAGAACTTCGATTCTACCTGCGAAAAGTGCTTTCAGTCAATGGCACTTCATCTCTGTCGCCGAGCAATCGAATCCATGGCCCCGTCATCGCATTTGTTATACGCGAAACGGTTGATTCGTCGATTTCGTCGAGCTCGTTCAACAGCGGTAAATTTCAAAATTCCAGCCTCCTTTTCGGTTTATTTCTCGAAACTGAATGGTATCTTATCATCTATAATTTAAATGTCAACTTAAACGATTATTTATTTTTAATGTAATCTATGTTGATTTTTGTCTCCATATAAGCTTCAAGACCGTCTTCTTTGCATTTACTGTGAGTTTCAAAACTTGTCATTTCCATGTGCACGGGGGTCACCGAAACATAATTGTTTGCTACAGCGTGTACGTCGGTGCCTTCTGACATATCGTCCTCAATATTTCCACCTATCCAGTAAGCTTCGCCGCCTGAAGGCGTCTTTACAGTCCTGATCTTATCAACGTAACGACGGACTCCCTTCCTAGTCACTTGAACCCCTTCGATCTCCGAAAGAGGTATATTCGGCACATTTACGTTATAAAGAACGCCATAAGGAATAGGATGGGACTTAACCCAGTCAAGCAGAGCCATGGTTATCTCCGCGGCAGTTTCGTTGTAAATTTCCTGTTCTTTTGAACTCATCACAAGGGAAACTGCTATTGAAGGATAGCCAAAAATGACTCCCTCCATGGCGGCGCAGACCGTTCCAGAATATGTAAGATCATCGGCCAGGTTTGGCCCCTGGTTTATTCCCGATATCACCATGTCTGGTTTAAAGCCAATAGCGTCAATCGCCATTATGACACAGTCTGTTGGGGTGCCATCACAGGCTTTAGCATTAAAGTCCGCAGAAAGAAAAAGCCTGTTCACATTTCTGAGGTGTACCGGCCTGTCCATCGTCATTGAGTGACCGCATCCGCTTCTTTCTCTGTCGGGTGCTACCATAAGCAGGTCATGTCCAGCCTCGGCAAGAACCTTTGCGATGGTCTGTATTCCTATTGAGTAAACTCCGTCATCATTAGTAAGAAGAATTTTCATATTTTCACACATTTCACATTAAAGTATTATATTAAGTATAAACGACATCAAAGGATTCATCAGAACAGGTATGACTCCTAGAATTATCAAGCCCAGAATAATGAACATGCCATATTTTTCCAAGGTGTAATAGATGTGCATGTACTTAGAGGGAAGCATCACATAAAGCACTCTAGATCCATCGAGTGGGGGTATCGGCAGGAGGTTGAATGCTGCAAGCCCGACATTCATGTAGATCATTATCAGGATAAACTGTTGTGCCGCGTAAGTCTGAAAAAGCACTGGAAAGAACTTTACAAGCTGTGCACACACGAAAGCTGTCAGAATGTTTCCTGCTGCTCCGGCAAGACTCACTATCACCATATCTCTTTTGGGTTTTTTAAAATACCCCGGATTGATGGGGACAGGTTTTGCCCATCCAAATCTAAAAAGAAGCAGAGAGAGTGCACCGATAGGATCCAGATGGTGCAGGGGGTTCAAGCTTAGTCTGCCATCCAGCTTAGCGGTAGGGTCACCCAATTTCATGGCAGCATAGCCATGACAAAATTCATGAAAAGTTATAGCCCAAAGCACTGCAGGCAGACTAAGAAGAAGCTCTCCCAAACGTGCTGTAATATTTCCGCCTCCAAAAAACACCGGCAATCACATCCTATAGTTTTAAATTACGACAGAGAGTATTTTAACATGACATGTAAGAGCTTGTTCGCGTAAATTGCCCATGTCCTCAAACTTTCCAAACCCAATACACGCCAACTGTACCCTCTGCTAAAGAGATACCGACCTTTTCTCCGTTGGCAAGCCTGTTGCTAATGCTATAAGGGTCTTTATACTCAAGCACGACATCCTTTAGCGGCCATCTGGCTCCTTCGACAGAGACACCCCGGCTGACAGTCGTGAAAGATATCAGCGAAAAAGCTCCCGGAGGTCTGCTGAAACTCATATCAAGCCTGCCCGGCCCTTCAAGTAAGATCATGCCTTCCATTTCATCGGCCATACCAAACGGCCTAACATTTCCTCCTGCTGAGATAAAGGAGATCAGCGTACTCCAAAGATGGTCCAACCTTCCGCCAAAGCATCCTGTCAGAAAGAGAGCTTCTTCCTTGTTTACAGCCTTTTCGGAAAATAGCTCAAGAGCCAGCTGAAAATCCGTTCGATCCTTTTCACTGCCATATCTTGAAACATCTACCCGTTTATCGACGGCCCACTGCCACGCTTCGGGAGAAGCGCTGTCCCCGTCGCCGATAAGTTTATCAGGTACTATGTCCGAATCAAAACATGATTCGATTCCGCTATCCACAGCCCAGATACTTTTTACAAAATCAAGGGATGAAAGCCAGTCGATAGAAGGTTTTCTCCCACCAAGCACCATCATTGTGATGTCTTCGGGACATTTAGTTTCTATAATAAGATCGGGCAGAACAATTCTTTTCAAATAAAAACATCTCCAGCAAATTCAGCTTTCTATCATCGAATGATTATACATTAGGAGGACGGTCTTCTATAGTTCTCTGTTTTTAAGAGTAGAAATTGAAGTAGGTTCTGCCTTAACTTACCACTTTAAGAAGAAATCTGTTATAGCAGTGTTTTTAAATATTAAGATGCAGAAGGTCTTTCTTTTTCGAGAAAGATCTTTCCAAGTTCTCTCGCCTTTGTCTCCCACTCTTCTATAGAGCCTGAGTTCTCTAGGACCCAGTCAGACATTCCGATCTTTTTATCTCTTGACATTAGTTTAGACTCTCGTCTTTTAATTTCTCCTGAGTCCCATCCTCTGGAGGCGTTTCTCTCCTCGCGTTTTTCTGCCGACGCCGAAGCGTATACCACATAATCCATCCATTTCGGACGGCCACATTCAAAAAGCAGTGGGATTTCTACTACGACCCATCCTTCGGCTTTGTTCGCAAGACGTTCGACCTCAGCAAGGGTTGCAGGATGCAAAAGATTTGATACAAAATCGTATTCACAATCGTCAGTAAAAATTTTTGCAGCTATTTTGGCAAGAACAGATTTCCATTCTCCCTCAAAAAAGCCAGAACCCCACCTCTCGGCAGCCTTCTTCTGTACAACAGGAAGCTTCCACATATCACGAGCAACCCTGTCGGCGTCTATTACAAGTGCGCCCATATCTTTCCACACCATCGAGAGAGTGCTTTTACCAGCGCCAACGTCTCCTGTCAGTCCTACTATCAGCAAAATAACCGCCTCCGGCTGTATCATCTTTTAACTCAGTCGAGCTTTCAGGTATCTCTGCAATAAACCTTGATGTTTTGTTTCTCTGAACTCCGCCAAAGAGCAGTCTCGATGCCGAACCGCTCATGAAGAGACGTTCTTTTGCCCTCGTCATTCCTACATAGCAAAGCCTTCTCTCCTCAGAGAGGTCACTTTCACCCTCGATGGAACGTGCACTTGGAAATATTCCTTCCTCCATTCCCATTATGAAAACAACAGGGAATTCGAGGCCTTTTGCGGCATGGAGTGTAAGCATGTTGACTCTATCTAGCAGATCATCATCAGTATCTTGATCCGTAAAAAGCGGGATTTCGGTCAATATTTGTGCAATGTCTCCCTCTTCCGGAACAAGGGATAGAATTTCAAGCACATTTTCTACTCGCTCTTCCCAGTCCTCAGGATAGTTGGCCTTAAGGTATTCTTCGTAACCATGAGAGTAGAGCACGGTTCTCACCGCCTCATGGACATCTGAAGAGAGCTCCAAAATTTCAAGCATATTTTTTGCCAGTTCTTTTACTCCGTTTCCAGACTTTCCCTTCAGTCCTGCACCGGTTTTCTCCATTTCGTTCCATACTGCCGCAGTATCCATGCCCACTGTCTTTTGAAGCTGTTCCGAAACAATTTCCACGCTCTTCTTGCCTACACCGCGGACAGGAATGTTAGCGATACGGGAAAGAGATATGCTGTCCCTCGGATTCACGGCAAGGCGCATCATTGAAAGAACATCTTTAACCTCGAGTCTTTCATAAAAAGCAAGTCCTCTGATGACCCTGTATGGGACACCTCTTTCAAGCAAATTTTGTTCTATGCCGCGGCTAAGAGCGTTCATGCGGTATAGAACCGCCATTTCGCTATATTTGTATCCCGCATCCATCAGGCTTTCAATTTGATCAGCTATCCATCCAGCTTCATCCTGATCCATGCGCGACCTGTAGATGCTTATAGACTCACCCCTCGGAGCCGCGGTCCATAGATCTTTGGGATGTCTGTCAGAGTTCTTCTGTATCACTCCGTTCGCCCCTTCGAGGATTTTCCCGGTAGAACGATAATTCTGATTAAGAACTACTATCTTTGCACCTTTAAAATCGTTTGAAAAATTCATAATCATCGACATATCTGCACCGCGCCACCCATAGATTGACTGATCCGGATCTCCGACCACCATTATCTTTCGGCCCGAGTCCACCAGACAACGGAGAAGAAGGTACTGCGGTCTGTTCACGTCCTGATATTCATCTACGAGTATCCAGTCAAGGCCAGAACGTTCGCGTTCCCTGATAACTTTGTTTGTTGCAAGGATATGCAGAGGAAGCACCATAAGATCGTCAAAATCGAGAGCGCCCGATACAAGAAGGTTCTGTTGGTATTTTTCGTATAAGGGTAGCCACTTAGTCTGTATTGCCGGCTCTCGTGTGACTGGATTCGATTCCGTTTTCACTCGGGATATAAGTTCTATTGCGCCGCCCGCATCAAGGATTCGAGGGTCTATGTCGAGCTGTCTCAAAACCTTTTTTACAACGTTCTTTGTATCGCTTCTGTCAAATATTACAAAACTCCTCGGATAACCAAGGCTTGTGAGAGCCTCGTGATACCTATGGAGAAAACGGAGCCCGTATGCGTGAAAGGTGGAAACCTCCATACCCTTAAGGTCAGAACCAAGAAGGCTTTCGACCCTTGACTTCATCTCCTTCGCAGCTTTGTTTGTAAAGGTGAGGGCCAAGATCCTCCATGGAGCTACATTTTGAGATCCAATCAGATAAGCTATTTTTGAAGTGAGCACTCGAGTCTTGCCGCTGCCTGCTCCGGCGAGCACAAGTTCATGTCCGTCGCAGTAAACAACAGCTTCCTTTTGTTTGGGGTTTAAAGAATCAATAATTTTTCCAGACATATGCTTGTTATCACCTTTATTATTTTCAAATGTTTAAAAAAAAAGAGGCCTTTCGGCCCCTCTATATTACATCTTATTACTCCTGCCACAAATAGAACTTTTGATATTGCTGCGTAATACGCTATACAGTCAGCCGGAAATTATTTTGGCACCAACAGGCCATATCCGCCTTCTTCTCTGCGGTATACAACATTTATATCGCCTGTTGCGTCACTCTTGAACATAAAGAAGCTGTGTCCAAGAAGATCCATCTGCATCGTCGCTTCTAAGGGAGTCATGACATTAACATTGAACTTCTTAGTCTTGACTATCTCGTGAACAGTTTCTTCCTTTTCAGCATGCACAGGCTTCAGGTCAGGGTCAATATCGAAGGAAAAATTCTGTACCTTCATTCTTGCCTTGTCTGTAAGATATCCCTTATGTTTCTTGACCTGGCGTTCAATGTTCTTTAGAGCCTTGTCAAAAGCCGCCCTGAGGTCAGGAGCATAATCTTCGCCCCTCATAATTACCCCGTTTACATCGGAGGTTATCTCAACAACATTCATCCCGCGCTTATAGTTCAAGGCGACCTGCGTGTCAATGATCTTGTCAAAGAATTTGTCGATCTTCCCAACCTTTTTTTCCATATATTCTTTAATATCTGCCGGCAGTTCCACATTGCGCGTAAGAAAACGTACCTCCATAGCAACTCCTCCATTCGAACTGATTTGGATAAAATAATTGCTGACGTATTAATTGTATCATTATATCCGTCCGTCTCAAACGGTTAAGTTATGTATTTTTGCCTATTCATAAATGAACCCAATTGAGGCAGAATGGCCTGGACTATTATCTTAAGATGAACAAGAAAGCGAAAGAGGGAAAAATTTCATGAAATTATCTAAGAGAATACTTGAGATCCATCCATCAGCAACTGTAAGCGTTTTAGGCAAGGCGAAAACAATGAAAGCTGAGGGCAAGCCTGTAATCTCATTCAATGCAGGAGAGCCAGATTATAATTGTCCTGAAGCCGCTTCGAAGGCCGCAATAGACGCTATAAACCGCGGTGAATCACAATACACTATCAATTCCGGCATAATTGAGCTCAGAAAAGAAGTCTGCGCCTATTACAAGAAACGTTTTGGACTTGAATACACCCCCGAAGAGGTCCTAATCGGACCGGGAGCAAAGCCGCTCCTCTACGAGGCTCTCCAAATGCTCGTTGATCCCGGTGACGAAGTTATCCTTTTTGCACCGGCCTGGGTAAGCTATGTTGAACAGTTGCACCTTGCCGGAGGTAAAGAGGCCATAGTTGACACACTTAAGACTGACCTTGTACCCACAAAGGAATCCCTAGAGTCCGCAATTACAGATAAAACTGTAGGCATGATCATAAATTCACCCTCGAACCCCACAGGTGCGGTATATGATGAAAAAACCATGAAGATGATCGCAGATGTGGCAAGAGAGAGAGATCTCTGGATTATCTTCGACGAGATATATGAAAGATTTGTCTATGCCCCTGCAAAACATGTAAACATATTAAATGTTGCGCCGGACCTCAGAGACAAGGTTATTCTCATAAATGGTGCCAGCAAGACTTACGCGATGACCGGCTGGCGAATAGGTTATGCTCTCGCTCCGAAATCGCTTATTAACAAGATGAATACAATTCAGACCCACCTGACCTCTAACGCCTGCTCAATAGCACAGTGGGCCGCGTTGGGAGCGATAAGAGAAGGCGATCCCGATGTTGAAAAAATGTGTAAAGCCTTCGAAGAACGCCGCGATACCATCCTCCGTCTCGTTAGGGAAATGCCGTATGTCGAGGTCAAAGATCCTGAAGGCTCATTCTACATATTTATAGACTTGAGAGACACCCCAATCCCCGATGACATTGAGTTCTGTGAAAAACTCCTAGAAGAAAAATTCGTTGCAGCAGTCCCCGGGACTGCCTTCTTCGCCCCGGGGTTCGCAAGGTTCTCCTACGCCTGCTCCATGGAAACCATCCACGAGGGGATGGGGAGACTTAAAGAGTTTCTGGAAACTCTTTAAGTGCGACGTGTAACGTCGCGGGAGTCGGTTGGAAATCGGTTGGTAGTCTGTTGCAAATCAATTGGTAGAAGCTGCCGGAAAAACTCCGGTGAGAGTCTATATCCCTAACAGTCTGCCCTTAACAATCGATTCCCCATTGACTCCCAACAGATTTGCTATCGACTACCGCGGCATGGTCCACGCCACAGCTCTTATCTGCTGCTCGCGTATCCATCTTCCAATTTCACGGCCTTTTAGCTCTTTTGGGATTTTCTGTTGTCTAGCTTTTTCCATTGCTTCTAGGTATCGTTCGCTATTTATGAGGAAGGGGTAACTTTCGATATTGCCTTCTGATTTGGCAATTGCTATGCAGCCATCTAAGCCTATTGGGTGGCTTTGAAGTTTTGAAAGGATATCCACGGCTAATGCTGGGTCTTTGCCATCCTTTGGGTCGGGCAGTATAAGAGCTGCAAATTCTGCACACCGGCTCCATATGACAGGGAGCCTCAGAACTTCGTTTATCTCATCAAGCAAGGTCTCTCTTCCTCTTTTAACACCTTCCGATGGAACGACCTCAAGCAATAGACATATGGATCTCACCAGAGAGGCAAACCTAACCTCGGG
>JAAYEY010000024.1 GCA_012728505.1 Synergistaceae bacterium
ACTTCCCGCAAACATCTTATCCGTTCTATACGGAGAGCTACTCTTCAGAATGAGAAATTTAGGCCGGTAGAATATATCACGAGAGACTCCGTCTCTCTTTCGGAGATGCTTTGGCAAAAACCGCACATATCTATCTTCACTATGTAATTTTTAGATGCCGTTTTCTTGTCCATGCAGAGGGGGGCAAGGTCTCGAAATTAACTTCGATGGTAATTTCATCAGGCACTACTTGTCTTATATTTTGGATTATGTCTTCTATATCGAGGCTTCCATATGAGTCAATTACTAACGACAAAGTTTTTTTATCAGGATGCAGCTCCAGCTCTGCATTGTATGTGCGCACCGTATCAATCCCGTATATTATCTCGTCAAGCTGTTCTATGCTAATATTTTGGCCTTCGCTGATCTTGATGATGTTATTAAGACGGCCTTTGACCTTAGAGAGCCTTGGCAGAATGCCGCCGCATATACACTTGTCGATAACAATGCTTCCGATGTCGCCTGTACGATAGCGAATTAGCGGCATTGCTTGGTTTGCAAAAACAGTGAGCACTATTTCTCCTTCACAGCCAATCGGTATTGAACTACCGTCAACAGGGTCGATGATTTCCAAAAACATATCCTCGTGACGAATATGGTGCCCAGATCCTTCTGTGCATTGTACGGCACACCCATAACAGGTCTCCGTCATTCCATAGTGGGTGAAAACTTTGCAACGCCAGTTTTTCTTGATTTTATTAATGATGCTTTCTGGCGCGTAGTCTGCACTTAGTAAAACACTTGCCGGGCGGAGTGAGGGGTGTGTTACGCACAAGTAGTTGATTTCAGAGGGCATGCCTACTATGCATTGTACCTCTGAGGCATCAGAGGCTGCAGTTTCAACGTCAGCAATATTTCCGTGGATTTTAGATGAAACTCCTACCCTATCAAGTCCCTTTTGCAGTAAGTCTGCGATACTGCCGGGCTTGCCATCGGACATCATTATCAGGACTTTTTCTCCGCTTGAGACCATGGTTGTCATCCCATGTGCGAAAAAAGATACGGTTCGCGTAATGTCGTTGTCTGTAAAATAAATTCTCTTTGCTTTTGCTGTGCTTCCGGATGTCATAAACGTTCTTATTCTTGCTATTTCTTTATCTGGCACACATACAAAACCACTTGATTGGTCAATGATGTCTTGTTGTGTTGTAAAAGGAATACGCTTGATATCCGCAAGACTTTGTATTTGTGATTCATCTATATCGACAAGGTATTTTGAATAAAAAGGGCTTCTTTTTTTTACGTGGGAAAGAGTATCTCTGATGCGTCTAAGCTGCCATTCAGACAGTGACTGAATAGTCATATTGCTCCCAAGTCCGGTTATATCTGCGGTCAGCCTTTCAACCGGAGAAATCATATGCTGGTTTTCTTTGCGATGAAAAGACCATAACCGCATTTAGCAGAGAGTATCCTCCCTGTCTCACATAACATAGAATCGACGACATCCCTGCCATAGTCAAAGATAATTTGGCCCCACAACTGATGCAATTCTTTGGTGTGGTCCTCTAAAAAAATCAATTCAAACCCATGACCATTGAGTCTTGATATTATTTTTTCTTTAAATTCGACTCGACCCATAAATCCGAAAAAATGTTCCTCTTTTTTTTGCGCA
>JAAYEY010000185.1 GCA_012728505.1 Synergistaceae bacterium
AAAATATTTTCTGATTACCTCATGGGTTTCTTTGTTTGTTCTTGTAAGTCCGCATTTAACCCCTTCATATACCCTTTTCTCCGTAAAATGGGAGAAAGCTTCCGGTTCCTGTATGCTCTCCTGACAGTCAAGAATCTCCCAGTTTATAGAATCTGCAAGCACTCTGGGAGTAGTATCTGTCCTTAGCCTGCCGATTGCGAGACCTGTCCTTTTTATGCTCTTTGAGAGTTCGGATGCCGAGACCATACCGAGCGGGCCCGATTTATGCGAGGTAAGGCCAATATGAATCTTTGCTGCAAGATATGTACCCGTTGCAATTACAATGGTTTTTGAAATAAAAGTCTGGCCTGTGCTAATCTTAACTCCTGTTGCTGTATCGTTTTTAACCACCAGCTCTGTCACCATGGCCTGGTGTACTTCTAAGTTTGGACAGGTCAAAATAGCCTTTCGGTAGTGATTGCTATATTTTATTGGGTCACACTGTGCCCTGAGAGTTCTTACTGCCGGTCCTTTAGAGGTGTTAAGCCATCTAAGGTGGTGGGTCGAAAAGTCGGCCGCTCTTGCCATTTCACCGCCCAAAGCGTCAATCTCTCTAACTAAATGACCTTTAGCCGGACCACCTATTGAAGGATTACAGGGCATCATTGCCGTGTTGTCCAAATAGAGGTTAAGCATAAGGACCTTTGATCCCATACGTGCGGCTGAAAGAGCCGCCTCGCAGCCTGCGTGCCCTCCTCCTACGACAATAACATCATAAATTTCTTCAATTCTCATTGATTATTTCTACTCTCCCTGAATCGACTCCGTATATCCCGCCTGGAAAATTCTCAGCAAAAGGTTCAGTGGTAGAGGCAAAAACTTGTGCCTTTCTCTCCAGTAGGGCACAAAAAAGTAATTCTCTTCCTTCTGCATCTAGTTCAGCTGTTATCTCGTCAAGGAGAAGGACTGGGTCTTTTCCCAGTTTTCTCCTAACACCTTCTGATGCTGCAAGTATTAGCGCTATCGCTACCCGGCGCCTAAACCCTCTACTGAGTGAAATAGAGGCAGGAGCACCGTTAGATTTAATGAGCATGTCGTCCCTGTGTGGCCCTACGACGGGAACTCTCAAAGCCTGTTCTTTCATTTTATTTGTTTTTAGCGCATATCTAAAATCCTCTTCGGGCAATGATAAAGAGCCGGCGCCACCTCTTAGAAGGCTTATTTCGGTAGGATAAGGAAGGAGAGCGCAAGTATCGTTCAATGATTCTGAGATCATTACTAATACTTCCTCTCTCATTTTCCAGATCCATGACGCAAGGGGTACAAGAGCCCTATCGATAAGATCAACCCTGCCACCTTTTCTGAGGATTACTGTTTTTTGTTTTATGCCTCTTCTGTAGTCAAGAAGTCTGGAGGCGTATATAGGAACAATTAGTGCGAGAATCATGTCCATAAGCCTTCGCCTGAACGAGGCAGATCCTTCAATGATTGACATGTCGTTTGGAAGAAATGAAAGGACAGGTATTTTCCACCTTAAATCTGCTGCGTTAATCGGCTTATCCTCTATTCTGATGGCATATCTCGATGAAATTTTAACTTTTATTATCTCACCATTTTCATCATCTATCTGGCCTGTGAGCTGGACCTCAGAAGATCCGCTGTCCCAAGTAGGAAGGGAGGAGGACCTAGTTCCTCGTTCAAGAGGGCCCCACCCAGAGAGAATATTTATCCCTTCAAGAAGGTTGGTTTTACCGGAACCGTTCGAACCTGTAAGTAAATTTAACCCCGGGAACCATTTTATCTCCCGGGGTTCTATATTTCTGAAATTGTTAAATCTTGTTCTACTATATCCCATCCCCGAAATCCGCTTCAGCGCTGTCTAAATTCAACTCTTCTTCGGTAAGGTTGATGGGAGCTATGAGGCAAATAAATTTTTCTCCATCCGCTCTTCTAACAACCAGATGTCCTGATGATCCATTGAACGAAAGCCTTGCCTGTGGTTCTCTCAAAACCTTAAGTGCTTCCATAAAGAACTTTGAGTTAACTGCTATCTTAAGGTCATCTCCAGATATGTCGGCTAATATCTCTTCCTTTGCACTGCCAAAATCTGGAGCTCTTCCCCTCATCACAAATTTGTTTTCCTTTATGATATCAAGGATAACCATTCTATTGTAATCTTTAACTATTACATCTACTCTTTCAAGGGCAGAGATAAGATCTCCTCTGTCCAGCAATACTGTTGTTGTGTGAACTTTAGGTAGAATTTTTTCATA
>JAAYEY010000186.1 GCA_012728505.1 Synergistaceae bacterium
CCTCTGCGCCTTATTGCCTCAGGAAGCCTACTTGCCGTAGTCCCGAAAGAAAAAGCTGTGGAAGCCCTTAAGAAACTTGCAGCTGTAAATATCGATGCAGCAGTTGTCGGATCAATGGGAGAAAAGCTTGAAATTCCTATCCCTGAACCTTCCGAAGAACTGTGGCGACTTCTTAAGATGGGGTCGGCTTGAAATGAATAAAGATTTTGTCCTCAAAAGAGCTGATAAGTTGCGGGAAGAGATGGCAAAAAATGACACGGATGCTTTTGTAGTACTGACAGAAGAGGGTTATAACTGGGAGACATTGTACTACCTGAGCGGTTTTCGGGGAACATCCGGAGCACTAATCATATACAAAGACGCAGCTGAGCTTATTTTAGACGCAAGGTACAGTGAGCAGGGAGAGAAACAGTCGCCGCACAAGGTATCGGCCCAAAATCAAAGTTCATTTGATGATCTTATCGAGAGTCTATCTGCTCACGGAGCACAAAACATACTTTGTGAGGCTGCAAAAACTTCCCACTCGACTTGGGATAAGCTAACTACTGCAAGGAACACGAGATGGACTGATGGAACGTCCATAGTATCAGAACTTCGCCGCTCAAAAGATCAACACGAGGTCGAATGTATCATTAAAGCCGGTGAGATAGCTGCTGATGCTTTTTTAGAAACTTTGGACAGCACCAGGCCGGGCATGACGGAAAAAGAATTTGAAGCGCTTCTCAATTTCAACATCGTCAAATTCGGAGGTGAAACAGGATTTGATATGATTGTCGCATCGGGTACAAGAAGCTCTATGCCACATGGAAGGGCTACTGAAAAAACAATGGTCAGGGGAGAGTGGGTCACTGTCGATTTTGGCGTAAGGCATCGGGGATATTTCTGCGATATCACAAGGAATTTTTCATTAGGTGAGCCGGATTCGCGTGTTAAAGAATATCACGATCTCCTGACAGAAGCACATAACGCGGCTGCATGCGCTCTTCAATCAGGCGCAAAAGGAACAGATATATACAAAACGGCGTTTGATGTTCTTGAATCAATGGGACTGGGCAGGTATTTTACACATGGGCTTGGACACGGTTTCGGTTTAGAGATACATGAGATTCCTTATCTTTCCTCAAAGCATTCATATGAATTGAAGTTGAACGACGTTGTTACAATCGAACCGGGAATCTATATAGACGGCTGGGGAGGATTGAGATTAGAGGACGATTACCTTATAATTGAAGACTCTGGGATAAAGCTAACAAAGAAGCTGAATCAGTCGTTTTACCGTGTGTAAAAAACACGCGAAAATTGATAATGATTACGATAAGAGGGCATTGAACGAGGCCCAATTAAAAGGAGGACTATAGCTTATGAAGGAATACCTTTGCACAGTGTGTGGTTATATTTATGATCCGGAAGCGGGAGATCCCGATTCTGGAGTTGCTCCTGGAACCCCATTTGAAGAAGTTCCCGACGATTGGGTCTGCCCCGTATGTGGTGTAGGCAAGGACATGTTTGAAGTTCAGTAATCTGACAATTTACATCTGTTAGACAAGTCATTATATTGGGGGGCTCTATTAAGTAGGGGGCTCCCTTTTGTTTACACCATAGAATAAATCTGATTGATTAGCTTATCTACGAGATCATTTATACCGTAAGAGCTAAGGTCCTCCCGAATCCTCTCGACTATTTTTTCTTCTTTAAGTGTCGCCACTGAAACAGGGAAATTCAGGTCACATCCCCACGTAAGCTGAATAAGCCTATAATCCTGCAAAGAGCGTGCTTGGGAATAGGAACCCGAGCCTGTCATTCTGATTTCTTCCACAAGTTCTGCTGAAAGTCCTTCAGCCATCTGATGGCGGGGAAGCATTTCAAAGATCGTGCCGTTATCGATCCGTTCTTCTACCATGCGGTAGATGTCAATTTTATCTGCGTCTCTGACAAGACAGGACCACTTATAAGCGCCAAGCTTTAAACCCGAGGGGATTTCTTTTTTGTTATGGAATTTAACAGCAGAAATTATGTGTCCCTTTAAAATATCAGGAATACCATGCCAATCGAATTCATTCATGATAATTTCTGCTCCCAAGTCTCCGTGATCAACGCTGAGACTGTCAAAAAATGTACTGTAGTCCCTGTACTGAGTAAATCGGCCTACATCGTGCAAAAGACCTACAGAGGCAGCCTGCCAGCTGTCTCCTTCCTCTTCCCATCCCATGGAGTCTGCTATTTCAGAACATATTGCTGATAC
>JAAYEY010000187.1 GCA_012728505.1 Synergistaceae bacterium
AAAGGGTGGCCGATCTCGATCTCTTTTTCAAAGGAAAAAAGATAAGTTGGAAAGATAGAGGAAAAGAGGGCGGGCTTACTAAGGCAGAGCTTGGAATAGCTGCGAGGAAAAGAATGCTCAAAAACCTCGACAAATATTCCCTCTCTAAAATGCACAAGCTTGATAAAGAACTGGTGTCCCTAGACAAATAGAATATTATATTTCTTTTTTTCAAAAGAAATGACAAAGGGCCTTTCAGCAGATATTCTGCCGAAAGGCCCCAGTCGTTAAAAGCAAATGCTGTTATTTCTTTTTAGAAGGAATCCTGGGCACTCCTTGCGATTATCTCTTCCTGCTGGTAGTTATCAAGATCGACGAAGTAATCGCTGTATCCTGCCACCCTAACGAGAAGTCCGCGGTAGTCTTCGGGATGTTCCTGTGCATCACGCAGCGTCTCTTCGTCAACTACGTTGAACTGTATATGGTGGCCTCCAAGCTTGAAGTAAGAACGGATAAGGTTCTTGACTCCTTCAATGCCCTCTTCCCCCGCAAGGACTGAAGGAAGGAAGCGCTGGTTGAGCAATGTGCCGCCCGATTTCACCTGGTCCATCTTTGCAAGTGATTTTATTACCGCGGTAGGTCCGTTGCGGTCTGCGCCGTGGCTCGGAGATGTGCCGTCAGATTCCGGCATTCCCGAGAAACGTCCATTCGGCGTAGCAGCAAGCTTCTGACCGAAGTAGTTGTGACATGTTGTGCTCAGCATGTTGAGGTGATACGTCGGTCCCAAAATACTGCACTTACCATCAATCGTCCTGAAGAGGCTGTCGTATACCATCTTCATAATGTCATCTGCGTAGTCGTCATCATTGCCGAAGAAGGGAGTTTTGTTCCAAAGAGTAAGGCGCATTTCTTCTTCGCCTTCCCAGTTCTTGGCCAGTGCATCAACAACCTGTTTGAGAGTGTATTTCTTCTCCTCAAAAACATGTTTCTTTATTGCAGAGAGGCTGTCCGTTATCGTACCGATGCCACAGCACTGGATGTAGTCTGAGTTATAGCGCGGTCCACCGTTGTAGTAGTCCTTGCCTTTCTGTATGCAATCTCTGATAACTACTGAAAGGAATGTAGCAGCCATCTTTGTGGAATACTGGTAGCGCAGATAGTTGTCCACTTTGATTTTTGTCTCTACTACGTAGGCGAGCTGTTTCTCGAATGCTTCATATAGATCATCAAAGGTCTTGAATTCGCTTAAATCACCTGTCTGGATGCTGACCTGTTTGCCGGTGAGCATGTCGATTCCGTTTGTAAGAGTGTACTCTAGCAGTTTAGGAACGTTGAGGTATCCGTGAAGCAGGTATGCCTCTTTGCCTGCCGCTCCCGTCTCTATACATCCACTTGTACCGCCTTCACGAGCGTCTTCAAGAGTCTTGCCTACACGCATCTGTTCTTGGATCACCATGTCAGCGTTAAACATTGAAGGATATCCCATGCCGTTGCGGAAGACTCTGGCAGCAGCACGTAGAACTTTATCAGGCGTACGCTCGCTGACCTGAACGTTTCCCTGGGGTTGCAGTAAGCGGAGTTCGTCGAATAGCTCAAGGCATATATACGTTACTTCGCTTGAACCATCAGTACCGTCAGCCTTCAAGCCTGCAAGGTTGATATTGGTAAAGTCATTGTATGTGCCACTTTCTGCTGCAGTGACTCCAACCTTAGGAGGTGCAGGTGTATTGTTAACTTTGATCCAGAGGCAGGAAAGAAGTTCTTTTGCTCCATCTCTGTCAAGGATTCCGTCCTTTGTGTCTTTCTCATAAAAGGGTGCAAGGTGTTGGTCGAGGTGTCCTGGGCTCATTGCATCCCATCCGTTAAGTTCGGTTATTGTTCCAAGATGAGCAAACCAGTACATCTGAACAGCCTCCCAGAAGTTTCTGGGCGCGTTTGCCGGTACCCATCTGCAGACTTCTGCAATCTTAAGAAGCTCTGCTTTGCGTTTGGGGTCACTCTCTTCGGCTGCCATTTTTTCGGCAAGCTCTGCGTGTCTTTCTGCGAAAATTATGACCGCGTCGCAGGAGATATCCATTCCCTGAAGCTGTTCATCTTTTCCTGTCGCCTCGGGATCGTTCAGATAATCCAGCTTTGCACGGGCCTCAGCTATCTCTTTTTTAAGGGTGATCATTCCTTTTTCGTAGATAAGTCCGTCCAGAGCTGTGTGGCCAAGAGCCCTCTGCTCACCAAACTCGGTAAAAGTACCAGCTTCATAGAGCTTGGTCCAATCTTCGGGCATACGATCGAAAAGCTTGTCTCTCATGCAACGTCCACGCCAGTAGGGGATGACCTTTTCTTCATAGGTCTTGATATCTTCCGGAGCGACCGAGTAGTTCTGCTGTTCTCTGATGTTCAGAATCTCGAGGTCTTCTC
Organism: Synergistaceae bacterium; assembly: GCA_012728505.1. Classification (GTDB taxonomy): domain Bacteria; phylum Synergistota; class Synergistia; order Synergistales; family Synergistaceae; genus Caenicola. The sequence continues at coordinate 2,395 of JAAYEY010000187.1, forward strand.
TCGAATGGCAGGTCAGCTCGGGGAATGTAGATACTGCCTTCGGTTTTGAACCTCTTTCTCCAACAATCAGTTCATCTTTACCGATGTAGATCCTTTTATTCTCACAGATATGTTTGAAATTCATGCCACGAAGAACCGGCATCGGATACTTGTTGTCGTTCTCCTGGTAAAACTCGGTCTCCAGAAGAGCTCTTTCAATACAGATAGAAGGATGCGCTTCAAAACTTTCTTGGCGAAGACGATTAATTCTTTCGTTCATTTTTATTACCTCCTTGGGTGTGATCATTATGTTTTTTGTCTTTTATAAAAAGGTCCGCCGCTTTTATTGCAATGCGCCCTAAGCGCAATAATCTACATGGTTCTAAAATCTCTAACCGCCTATCTCTGTCTTCAGACCAAAACTCCGGAGTATCTCCGCCGCTCGTTGTGTCTGGTTTTCTGTTGGCGGCAGCATGTCAGGAAGTTTATAATCCATATGCCACCTTTGGTGTTTTCCCTTCGCTACCGTGTGGTAGGGAAGAATATTGACTTTGGTGATACCATTGAGTTTGGAGACAAAATCACCCATCGCTTTGATATTCTCATCATCGGAGTTGAGTCCTGGCATAAAGGGAAATCTAATGTTTATACAGGCTCCGACATCAGAAAGCGTTTTCAGGTTTTCCAGTATTATGGCGTTGTCTGCCCCGGTATATTCACGGTGCTTTGCCGGGTCCATATGCTTCAGATCGTAAAGAAAAAGGTCTGTGACTTTCGCAACTTCAATTATGACATTTTTATTAACGAACCCGCACGTGTCGACTGCCCTGTGATAACCTTCGTGGCCGCAGGCTTTAAGGACTTCTATAACAAACTCAGGCTGCATAAGAGGTTCGCCTCCTGAAAAAGTGACCCCGCCGCCGTCTCTAAAGAATATTTCGTCTTTTCGGATTTCAACCATAAGCTGCTCTACCGTGTATTTTTTGCCGCAAACTTCTCGTGCTCCTGAAGGACATACATCCTCGCATATTCCGCACCCATCGCAGAGGCCGTAGTCAGTTATCAAAGTACCCTCGGAAAAAGATATGGCTTTGTTGGGACATGCTTTGACACACGCACCGCATCCAATGCACTTTTCTTCTCTGAAAAGTATCGTAGGCACCATAGACTGGCTTTCCGGGTTGTGGCACCACCAGCACGAAAGAGGGCACCCCTTCATATGCAGAGTTGTTCTTACTCCGGGGCCGTCATGAATCGAGTATTTTTTTATGTCGAAAACTATCCCTGTTATACTCAATTGGGCTATACCTCCTTAGAAACGTCCAGTTCTGAATGTTTAGCAAAATAATACTTTCTTATAAATCTTTCTTGAACTTGGAATGACCAATGTACGTCCCTTATATATTCAGCTGCCCCGTTGAAATCGCCTTTTTTAAACAGTTCTATGAGTGCAGTGTGTTCTTCAAGGGAATGGAGTTCCCACTCCTTTACAAAAGTTTTATTTCTTGGGAAATCATAGAGCCTTTCTTTGTGTATCTTTATATAGTGCAATATTTCTGTGTTGTCAGACATATCCAGATAAACATTATGGAATTTGAGGTTCTGTTCGTAAAATAGCGAGTAGTTGTTTTGGTCCAAAGCTTTTTTCATCTGCGTATTACATTTTTCCATAATTTCTGCATCACTCTCGCGGAAACGGAGCGCAGTATGGACAATTACAGCAGACTCTAGTCCCCCAAGTATCTCGTATATATTGCGAATCTTTTCGAGGGTAAGTGTGTTCACGACTACTCCCCGTCTTGGGTAGATGGTCACAAAACCTTCTGTTTCCAGCTGGAACAGAGCGTCCCTAAGCGGAGTTCTGCTCATCCCCAACTCCATGCTTATCTCGTTGAGGTTGAGAAAAGATCCCGGACGAACCTTTCCGTCATTCATTTGAAAGCGTAGGTAATCGTAAACCTGCTCTCTAAGAGACTTCATAGTAAAAATGGAATCACCGTTGGCCATTACATTACCCCTTTTGGTAATTGTACCACAGATATATCAGATTGCAATACTTGGGCAAGAAATTGTATTTTTCAGTCTGCCTTATATTTCATGAAAGCTTGTGTTACTAATGATAGTATACCCTAACCTCTTGTTGTTAACGTGATATATTTGCTTACGGCTTACATTTGTTAAAATAACTAAGCATAAAATAACTTTGCACGTTTTATTATATAGCTATAGTTGAAGAAAACTGAAGAATCAAATGCTTAGTGAGCTCTTCTTTTTCTGCTTATGAAATTGCGACTGTTCTTTTCGTGCATTGATTACAACTTTTCTAAAAAAGGTTATACTTTAAGAG
>JAAYEY010000188.1 GCA_012728505.1 Synergistaceae bacterium
ATACGTTAGATATGCTTCAGTCGAGAGTCGATGCAGGACTTATTGACCATCTTGCTCTTAACCAGTCAAAGTACACCCTTGAGCAGACTAAAGCACAAATACCTCCTATAAAAAGCAGCATAGAAGAAGTAAAAAACAATCTTGCTGTACTAACAGGAGTGGTACCTGGAAGCCTTGACTCAATGCTAGACGAGATTAAACCGTTGCCGAGGCTTGGCTATGAAATGATGATAGGCATACCGGCAAACAGTATACGGCAGAGGCCCGATATATTTATGGCTGAGCGTCAGCTTGTGGCGCAGATAGCCCGAAAAAAATCTGCAAAAGCTGATCTATGGCCGAAGTTTTACCTGCTGGGATCCATAGGCACAGAAGCCCTCAATACAGGTAGCCTTTTTGAAGGACCTAGCAAATTGTATTCATTCGGACCTAAAATAGTTTGGCCGATATTCCATGGTGGCGCTATCAGAAATAATATAAAGGTTCAGACAGCAAGAGAGGAACAGTATCTTGCCGCATACGAGCAGACTGTTCTGAAAGCTGTAGGAGAAGTTAGAAACGCCTTGACCGCCGGAATAGAAGAGAGAAATAGAAATGAAGCTCTCAAAAGAGGAGTAGAAGCGGCTCAGACAGCTTTAGATGTGGCCAATGACAAATACATGAATGGTCTCACCGATTTTAACAACGTAATAAATGCTCAAAGGGCACTCTTGTCATTGTCAGAAGCGTTGGCCGTAAGCGATGGACAGATAACTTCAGATTCAGTCCGTCTCTTTAAAGCTCTTGGCGGCGGTTGGGCACCGTTGAATGCTGAATATGAACTTTTGGAAAACAAGAAATAGAGCCTGCATGATAAGGATTTAAAATAATCATGGAGCCGCGCCGCAATTAAATGGCGCGGCTCTTGTTATAATAGGGGCAGTTTCTAAACGGAAGCACACAGAAGGAGCCGATGTATAAAAATGCGCAGATCTGCACTGGTAACAGGAGGAGCGGGATTCATCGGATCACACATGGTAGAAGAGCTGATTTCTGATGGATGGGATGTCACTGTGCTTGATAACCTCATCACCGGAAATATAGAAAATCTGGAGAACTTACAGGTTGGCTCCGAACTTACCTTTGTTGAGGGAGATATCTCTGATAAAGATTTGATGGGAAAACTTTTAGAGGGAAAGGATGCCGTTTTTCATTTTGCCGCAATGGTTTCCGTGCCACTCTCTATTGAGCGTCCGGAAGAATGTCACACCGTCAACGTTACTGCGTTCAATAATCTTGTAATAGCTTTGAAAGATAAAAAAATTCCATTGATATACGCAAGCTCCGCGGCAGTTTATGGAAGCCGAGATGAAGGCAGAAGACATGAAGGAGAGATTCCTCTTCCGATGTCACCTTATGGAGCCAGCAAAGCAATCAATGAGATACAGGCAGGATCAGCTGCAAGGGTTTGGGGGCTGGATTCTGTGGGTTTCAGATTTTTCAATGTTTACGGGCCCAGACAGCTGCCTTTTGGTGCCTATGCCTCCGTAATACCTAGGTTTTGCTGCGCTATTGCGAAGGGTGATTCTCCCGTTATTTATGGTGACGGCACCCAAACAAGGGATTTTATATATGTTAGGGATTTGACCTCTGTTCTTTTGAAGATGTTCTACCGGGCCTCCAAAAACGGAGGGAGAGTATTTAATCTCGGGACTGGGATAAATATATCAGTAAATGAACTTTTAAAAATGATCTCCGAAATCATGACTTCTGATGTCAAAGAAGAGAGAAAGCCGGAACGTCCAGGGGATATAAAAAACAGCATAGCAGACATTAGCTTACTCAGAGAGGAAATAGACGATATCGATTTCACAGATATCCGATCAGCCCTTAAAAAAACGGCAGATTGGTACAAAAATAACTACTGATAGATATTAGTTGAAGA
>JAAYEY010000189.1 GCA_012728505.1 Synergistaceae bacterium
CCCTCCGCCCGCCTTTACAACCGCTTGCCCATGCTTGCCTGGCCGGATGACCCTCCCGGCCCATACTGTCAATTGTGTAGGCCTGTCCCTAAGGTTCCATTAGATTTCTTGGCACTTCCAAAGTGCCATTGGATGATTCTTTACACGTTCAAGCATTTCACCGTGAAAAAGCAGTTCAGGGCTGTAATCTTTGTTCCTGAACGCATCACAAAAAGAACGTTCGGCATCAGTCTGCACGAGCAGTTCAGTCAGGTATGTCTTTACTCTGTTCTGTGCCGCAGCAAGGTCAAACCTTTCAGTCTTTCGGATGACCGGGAAGAGATCCGTTTTAATTTTATATTTTGTTAAGCTGCCGATCCTGTCAATGTCAAAGGTTTCCGGTGCTCGCTCACCACAGACTGCGCTGTAATAAACTACACACCGGCGAAGCATATCTTGTTCAGCTTCATCAAATAATCCATAGTTAAGCATGTTGTTAATGTCATACAGATCCCTGGCAGCAGCTCTTGACAGCAGTGCGACTATTTTGCCTGCGAATATCTCCATTGGGGCAACGGAGAACACATTGGCAGCAGACACATAACCATGCACTTTTACACTTCTGTATTCAAGGGGAAACACATGGCTGCGCAACGAGTAGTTCAGTTCTATTTTAATATTGTCTCTGACTCCCGCAGAGTTAGTGTAAACGAAAAAGAAAGAATCAAGTGAATGATATGTTTTTGATCTGTTGCTTAGATCATATCCTTCAGCTGCCATATATCTCCGAATTATCTCTGTGATATCCATCCGCTCTGATATCATCTCATCCCTGCTGTTGTTCTTTGCGTAATCAAGGTCTATGTCCACGGAGAGACGGGGCAGATCAAATATCGTCAGATTGATTGCCGTTCCTCCTTTGAGAGCTAAGCTCTCTTTGAGCAAAGGGTCGCTTTGCATGAAACTTAAAACTGAAGAGAGTCGGCAGACTTTCTCATACGTATCGCGGATGAACCCAAGTTTTTGGGCCTCTTGGGAGAGCCTGCTTTTTTCATACGTCCGCATTTACGTCTACCCCCTTCGATACTAGCTTCATCAGGTCCGGAGGCACGACGAGGTTCCATCGTTTGTTGAAGGTGTTAGGCTCATGTTTTATGTCGGTATAAAGATAGCGGACGCTGCTTTTGAGCTTGCTTTTACAAACCTCGAAAAAGTTGTCAGAAATGCGCAGCTGCTTTTTCAGGTGCTCAAGGATATATCCCGTTTTCTGATATAGGACCTGCTTGTTATAAGCTTCAAGGTAAAGCATAAGTTTTTCTTCGTCTGCATAGTTTATAAGCTCCAAGCATCGCAGCAGTTCTTCCAAACCGCCTATTTTATCAAAGTCATTGATACTGTCCAGGATCGTACGCTCCATATCCGTTATACAGACACCGTCTTCCTTCCGGCTGATACCCGCTCCTATCCGAGGAGCCACATAACGGTACGTTATGTGGTCGTATTCGAAGTCAACAAAACGTCCTCCGCCGGATACATAGACTTCGTAGAAAACCTGGTTTGCATAACCGTAATATTCAAAGGCCGAATGGTGTGAAATGTAGTTATCGCGCAATATATTTGTTGCTATAAGGTAGCGGTTAGCGACCGGCCCTTTTGTTTCCATACTTATGGCCACAAAAAGATCGCGTCGCACGGATTCAATATACCCCTTGCGCTTATACTCCTTTATCAGGGAATCCGCTGTGTACTTGTTTTTTGTCAATCTTTCAACATCAGA
>JAAYEY010000190.1 GCA_012728505.1 Synergistaceae bacterium
GGCACTATTGCTCCAGAGCCTGCGGGCAACGGTGGTTTTGGTTATGATCCGATTTTTATTCCTGATGGATACGTCAAAACTTTTTCAGAACTTGGGGATAATTTAAAGAGAAAAATCTCTCACCGTGCCTTGGCGATAAAAGGTATAGCAAAAATGTTAATAAATGTGTTAGAATACTATGCTGTACGAACTATGGAAAACTCTCGGCCTGTACAGAAAAAGTAATCTGCCCGCCGAGATATATAAGATTTTGGAGGTGTAGTTTGTGAAAATCCTTCTTGGAGTACTTCACATCCTTGTTTGTTTTGGTCTTATCGGAGTCATAATGATGCAGCACAGAAAAAGCGGTGGATTTACCGGATCGTTTGGTGGAGGCGGGACCCAGGCAGATTCAGGAGGAACATGGCAGCGTATGTCATCTCTTACCAAGGTAACAGCGGGGTTGATGGGCGCTTTTATGGTTCTTTCCTTGCTACAGGTCATCGTAAGATAGGCAACTACATGCCGCTCAAAAGGCTTGACAGCCAAAGAGACATTGCTTCCTATAAGGAGATAGAGGGTCGTCTTTTTTCTGCTACGCACGAGGAAGTGCTGACAGGATGGACTACGGATATTTATTTTCTTAAGACGAGAGATGTGCTCCGTTCTGCAGGTTTGCTAGAGACACCTGTCGTAGCAGAGGTATTTACTCGAAAGAGTGGAGTGTTTGCGGGCCTTGAAGAGGTTCTTCGCCTTTTTAGGACGTTTCCAAACCCGCCCGAAGTGGAATCTTTGCCTGAAGGTTCTTCTTTTGATCCAAAAGAAGTTCTGATGAGAATAAAGGGGTCTTACGAATCATTCGGGCTTTATGAAACAGTATTGCTCGGAATGCTCGCATCTTCTACCGGCTGGGCTACTGCAGCCAGAGAATGTGTTGATGCAGCTGAAGGCAGAAATGTTCTCTGTTTTGGAGCAAGACACCTCCACCCTGCTGTCGCACCTGTAATGGAGAGGGCGGCAAAGATTGCTGGTTGCAGCGCAATGAGTTGTATACTTGGTGCAAAACTATGCAATGAAGAGCCTAAGGGGACTGTTCCCCACGCTGCTATTTTGATAGTCGGTGACACGGTAAAGCTTGCCAAGCTATATGACAGCCAGATTCCAGCCGAGGAACCGCGTATAGTCCTTGTAGACACCTTCAAAGACGAAGCGGAAGAGACGATGAGAGTTGCGGAATGTTTGGGTGAAAAACTTTCAGGTATAAGACTCGACACACCGGGCGAGCGCGGAGGAGTTACTCCTGATTTGGTCCGTGAAATTAGATGGCGACTTGACGTTGCTGGCTACAACAAAGTGCAGGTTATCGCTACAGGAGGGATGACTCCTGAACGGATTAGATTGATGAATGACGCAGGTGCAAGTGTTTACGGCGTTGGAAGTTACATTGCCCATGGAATTCACAGGGATATGACTATGGATCTGAAAATGATTAACGGAAGACCCATCGCTAAGCGAGGGCGTCTTCCCGGAATAATTGAAAACCCGAGGCTTAAACGCGTACTCTAGCCCAGCTCTCTGTTTTCCCCCACGGTAATAGAGAGTGTCTTTGAAGTGCGGTGCGTTCGCGCACGTATGCCACGGCTTTAAAGAATCGGACGAGTCGCTTTGAGAAATATAAAAATAAAAATTAGTGTTCCATTTTTTTGAGGAGGAAGATCCATGATAGGCACACGTTCTTTCATGGCTAAAGGTGCAGAAGTCGAGCGCAAATGGTTTGTCGTCGACGCAACAGATAAACACCTTGGCCGTCTTGCAGTTCAGGTAGCCCGTATTCTTACGGGAAAACATAAGCCAACATACACGCCTCACGTTGATACAGGTGACTTTGTAGTTGTTGTCAACGCAGAAAAAGTTGGACTCACAGGAAAAAAACGCCAGCAGTCAACGATAATCACACACAGTCTTTACCCCGGAGGACTCAAAACTCTCACTTACCAGCAGGTGCTTGAGCGTCGTCCCGAGCGTTTGATAGAGAGAGTCGTATGGGGGATGCTTCCCAAGACTAAACTTGGTCGTGATATGTATCGTAAACTTAAAGTATATGCGGGTCCGAGCCATCCACACGAGGCTCAGAAACCCGAGCAGATGAACTAGGAGATAGGGGTGTAAAAATGGTAGTTAAGAAAAAAGATCCAGCAGTAGCCCCTGTAACCTTTATTTGGGGTACAGGCAGAAGAAAAAACGCTATCGCCCGCGTGCGTATCTGCGAAGGTGACGGCAAATTTCTCATCAACAACAGGGAAGTAAATGATTATCTCCCCCGTTTCTACTGGGCGTCTCAGGCAGTTGAAGCTCTGAAGGTAGCCGGAGTAGAAGGCAAGATTGACGTATTTGTAAATGCCCACGGAGGCGGACTTACAGGTCAGGCCGGTGCAGTTCGTCTTGGCGTAGCGAGAGCGCTCCTTAAAATGTATCCCGAATCGCGTCCTTCCCTTAAGAAGGCCGGACTTCTCACCCGCGACTCACGTATGGTTGAACGTCAGAAGGTCGGACTCAAAGGAGCAAGAGCCGCCAAACAGTTCTCAAAGCGTTAATTTCTTTAAACTTAGAATCAACATCTGTTTTGCAGTTTACTATGGAGGCATTTTGGGCGTTGTACATTGCCCAAGATACCTCCGTTTTTTTCTCTCTTTAATGCTGTGTATGCCTATTTCTCTTGAAACAAAGATGATTAAATAGTTTCATTCAGCTTATGTACGCAGTCCGAGCCTGCAGAGATTGTTCTTCAGAAAGCTGTCAAAGTATATAATTACGAATAATCTTTTACTTGACCTTAGAGTGCTTGCGCACTAAACTTTAGTTTCAGGAAAGTGATGTATCGAGTAATTCCCGGAGAGAGGAGCAGTCCATGGATAGTCCTAGTCCCAGTCCTGAACCTCAAGGACGATTAGTGAATATAATCTAGCCCGGGCTGCATTTTTAAGCACCCGGCGATGCTGGGTGCAGGGTAAATAAAAAGTTTTTCTTATTTTCATCCCTTCACTCCCGTAAATTTAAAAAAGTTTATTTACCAACCTGCATTGGCATACTCTGCCGTTGGCACTTTTGTATGACGTTGCCTAGCAGGTGGTTGGTCACCAAATATGACTAATCCTAATTATATGGTGCTTAACAAATTGTTAACTGTCGCTGTATGATTCATTACAGGAGTTTTAACAAAAACCGCTAACTTGATATAACACTGGCACGATTTTGGGTCGGTAGAAAATTTTATAATGGCGGGGGAGGATAAAATAATGCTCAAAATCTCAAAAACATTCGAAGATAGGCTTCTTGAACTTGGTAAGGACAATATCGAATCTGGTGCCTGGCTAAGTCTCATAAAACCGACAGCAGAAGAACTGCTTATTACAGAAAATATCACAAAAGCACCTAAGGATTTTGTGAGGGCAGCTCTTGACCCTGAAGAATCCTCCCGCATAGAAATAGAAGATGACCACATACTTGTCCTTATAAATGTGCCTGTTGACCACGAAGACAGACCGGGAGAGTACGATACCCTACCTCTTGGCATCATAGTTACCCCAGACTATTTTGTTACGATATGCCAGGAATACAACGAAGTTCTGCACAGTTTCACCGAAAGCCGGTATAGATATTTCGGAACATACAAAAGAACAAGATTCCTGTTCCAGATTTTGTACCATTCTGCACTGCTGTTCCTTAAAGACCTGAGGCAAATGGCCAAAAAATCAGACAAGATTGAGCAGGATCTGCGTCTCTCAATGAAGAACGAAGAACTTTTTCAGCTCTTGGATCTTCAAAAAGGACTTACTTACTACTCAATGTCACTGCGTTCGAACAGGGTAGTTGTTGAGCGACTGCTACGACTATGTGCAAATACCCAGGTCAACCACCTCATAAAGTTTAGAGAAGAGGACGAGGAGCTACTGGATGATGTGCGTGTAGAGTACGATCAGGCGATAGAAATGGCCCAGATACAAACAGTTGTCCTTGCCGGGATGATGGATGCGTTTGCCTCTGTTATTTCCAACAACCTGAATATGGTAATGAAATTCCTTGCCTCTGTTACGATAGTTATGGCCATACCTACAATGATCGCAAGTTTCTTTGGCATGAATGTGCCGGTCCCTTGGACATCTCAGCCATTCGGATTTTATATTGTAGGAATAGTAGCAGTTGCACTTACTGTACTCACAATTTTCATCTTGTGGAAAAAACGCTTTTTTTAAATAGAGTCTGCCCTAAAACCCATTATAGTCATCTACTTCGTATATAATGTATTATTAATGTAAAGTGTTATTCGGTTCCCTTGAAGGGAGAGACTCAAAATTGAAATTAGTAGCAAGGTTGTCGCTTACTAAAAGTAGAACAGAGAAAGTGGATGCTCTGTATGATATTTATATAGCAGAAGCGAATCTCCTCTATGCTTTGGGGAAGTAAAATTAACGCTACAACTCTTTTCTCGTGCTAAAATAGATGTGGAAACTTACAGAGTTTATTTTCAGGCAAGTTTTTCACATAAAAAGACATTGCGCCTTTTTTCTCTAGGCCATAAGCTTAAATTGTTTTGCTTTAGCTTTTTATTCATTCTATTTCATTCGTAGCAGTCTTTTTCCCCTTTACTCAAGTCAAGAAGAGTAATACAATTGATTAAGTGTGTAAGAATTGTCCAGCAACATGGGCAGGTATCTTAAAGTAAATGCCCATTTGGGCGAAAAATCCAAGGAGGTTTTTTGTATGGCCGTACAGAAACGTACTTCCACGAATGTTCTTCTCGACACTGCATTGAAGAACTTCTATGGCGCAGCAGAAGAAATGAAGCTTGATGATGGATTGGTAGAAGTTCTCAGCCGCGCTGAAAGATCTCTCTGTGTATCAGTTCCGGTGCAGATGGATGACGGTTCGGTAAGAGTATTTGATGGTTACCGCGTGCAGCATTCCACAGTATGTGGTCCGGCAAAGGGCGGCGTCCGTTTTCACCCTGATGTGAACCTGGAAGAGTGCGAAGCTCTTGCTAGCCTCATGACATGGAAGTGCTCACTTGCTGGCATTCCTTACGGTGGTGGTAAGGGTGGTATTGCGGTAGATCCATTTGAACTTTCGCCGCGCGAACGTGAAACGATGACCCGTACATTCGCAGCCCGTATATCTTCTGTTATCGGTGACTGGACAGACGTTCCTGCACCAGACGTAGGTACCACCGCTGCTGAAATGGTATGGATTATGGATACCATTTCAAAGCTTCGCGGCAAACTTGAGCCA
>JAAYEY010000025.1 GCA_012728505.1 Synergistaceae bacterium
TCACTAAGGACAGATTCAGCTGTTTTTGAGGCCCCGCCTGAACCGAGTATGAGGACCTTTTTACCGCAAACCTTGTTTTTCACCGGTTCCATTATCAAAAGGAAACCGTCATAGTCGGTGTTATCTCCGAGATAAGATCCGTCTGGCCTTTTAATGATGGTATTAACACTTCCTATGGCTCTCGCTCTCTTTGAAAGTTCACTACAGTAAGACATGACTTTTTGCTTGTAGGGTATGGTGACATTGAAGCCATCAAGGTCGTTCTCGACCATAAAATTGTGTAATCCCTCCGGAGCGACTTTAAAAAGCTTATATGAATATTCACAGAGCATAGCGTGTATGCGCGGTGAATAGCTGTGTCCTAACTTCTCTCCGAGAAGTCCGAATCTTTTCACTCTAGACGACCTCCGTATAGCTCCCCAAATATTTGAGCATCTTGGTGCTCTCTTCAAACCTGACAAGCATCTGTTTAAAAGCGTCAGAGTATATAGATGTCGAGAGGTCAAAGTAGAACATGAATTCGAAATCACTGTTTGGCAGAGGTCTGCTTTCTAACTTGGTGACATTCACTCCCAGCGCGTAAAGACCTGAAAGAGCATGGTAAAGGGCGCCCGGCTTGTGAGGTACGATGGCCATTACACTCGTTTTGTCAGCTCCGGGATAAATCTCCAGCTTTTTTGAGATACAGATGAACTTCGTGTAGTTATCTCCGTGGTCTTGGACAGAATTCAATATGCAGTCAAGGCCGTAGAGTTCGGCGCATGAGGATGAGGAGAGGGCAGCCGCGTCTTTCCTTCCCGATTCAAATAGCATCTTTGCTGCGCCGGCGGTGTTCTCAGAGGAAGTAATTTTTATTTTTCCCAGCGATTTAAGGAACCCGGCACATTGTGTCAGCGCCTGTTCATGAGAAAACACTTCTTTGATGTCGGACATAGTTGTACCCTTGTTCACAAGAAGGCAATGGTCAATCTTTATACGTGTGCTTCTTACAATACTGAAGTCATATTTGATCATGAGGTCGTATATCGCGTTAACAGACCCGGCGGTGCTGTTCTCAAGCGGCAAAATACCATAACGGCATAGTCCCTGGTCAATCGCAGAGAACACCCCATCAAAAGTAGAGACGTACATTATGTTCGGAGTCTGGAATATTTTCTCGCAAGCTATCTGTGAATATGCCCCTTCTACGCCTTGACATGCTACGAGCGGAGCCTCCGGAAGCGTCTTCTGAGTCTCATTTATTGCAGCTTCGACCCTCTCGGAGAGGGCTGATGTTGTGGCGCAGAGCCTATGTTGATGCGCACGGCCAAGTTCGAAGAGGGTCAGATAGAGAGTCCTCATGTAAGGCTGCATCTCCGATGACGTCTCTTCCATTATGGAAGCCAGTTTTTCCCTCTCCCTCTCAGGATCCCTGATCGGAAGTCCTTTTCCCTTCTTGTACATCGCTATATCGGCTGACACTGCCATGCGTTCCAGAAAAAGAGCGGTAAGTTTTTCGTCTATCTCATCTATTTTTTTTCTGTGGTCTTTCAGATCCATCTTATTCCCTCCTAAAGATATATTTTTGAGCTAAGCAGAGCATCATATATTGATATGGCTGCAGCTGATTCGATACACGGCACTGCCCTCGGTACTATGCATGGGTCGTGCCTGCCTGTTATTATCAGCTTTGAGTTCTCTTTTTTTGAAAAACTCACTGTATCCTGTTCGATGTAAATTGAAGAGGTGGGCTTTATAGCAACGCGAAATATTAATGGCATACCAGATGATATTCCCCCTAGGATACCTCCGTGGTTGTTGCTGAGTGTCTTGATTTTTTCTCCGCTGTATATGAAGGGGTCGTTGTTGATGCTGCCCTTTGACCTACTTCCGGCGAAACCACTCCCAAACTCTATCCCTTTAACCGCAGGGATTGCGAAGACAGCTGAGGCTATAGTGTTGTCCAGTCCCTCGAACATCGGTTCTCCTATTCCTGCAGGGAGGTCTAATACCACGCACTCTATTATCCCACCGACCGAATCTCCCACTTTTTTAGCCGTACTTATAGCACTCTTCATGACCTCGCCGGATTCGGTATCGTTTACGGGGAAGGTACTTTTTTGTAATCGAGCGATATCCGATTGCGATACGTGGACTGGGTCAAGGGGAGTGTCCTGTACTCCCGCTATCTCAAAGATATGGCTCCCTATAGTTATCCCTTCCTCTTCAAGTAGCTGGAGCATTATTCCCCCTGCGATGCAGAGTGGAGCTGTCAGTCTGCCTGAGAAGTGGCCTCCGCCCGAATAATCCTGAGCTCCTCCGTATTTCATCTGAGCTGTGAAATCGGCATGTCCCGGTCGTGGTTTATCTGCTATCTCAGAGTAATCCTGCGGCTTTACGTTGCTGTTTTTTATGACAGCGGCAAGAGGAGCTCCGCATAGGACTCCGTCTTTAAGACCTGAAAGTATCTCAGGGATATCACTTTCAAATCGAGAAGTCGAAAACTCATCCCTGCCCGGCGCCCTCCTTTTTAAGAATTCGGAGAGCTTTTCGATATCTATCCTGTGTCCTGCCGGAAGGCCGTCTATCACCACTCCGATTGCAGGAGAATGAGACTGTCCAAATATGGAGATACGTATGTTTTTTCCGAAGGTTGAACCCATAGCCTATTCCTTCCTGATTTTTGCGCCGAGAGATGCAAAATCATGAAAAAAGCCGGGGTAGGACTTGTCGACTGCTTCCGCCCCTTCTATGGTTATGCTCTCCTTAGATATGAGAGATGCCAGGGCGGCCATCATAACTATACGGTGGTCTCCGTGGGAATCTGCGCATCCACCTCTGAGAGGGTTACCTCCTCTGATCAAAAGAGAGGTCTCCCGTTCCTCTATCTCAGCACCAAGTTCCCTGAGCGTATCGGCTACTGTAAAAAGCCTATCGCTCTCCTTGATGCGAAGTCTTCCTGCGTTGAAGATCTCTGTCTCTCCTCTTGCGCTACAAGCTGCAAGGGCTATTGCAGGTACAAGGTCTGGAATGTTCCCCGCATTTATTTTTGCCGGTCGCAAAAAGGAGGCCTTTAAATAGACTGATTTGTCTTTGCATTCTATATCTGCCCCCATCTCCCGAAGTACTGCGATTATTGCACTGTCACCCTGTGAGGAACGGACATCAAGTCCGGTACAGGTTAGGCTTCTACCAGATGCCGCCGCCCCGCAGAGCCAAAAGGCGGAATTGGACCAGTCTCCCTCTGTTACAAGATGGCCAGGTGTAATGTACTTCTCTTTCCCGTTAAGGCATATTGAGTTCTCATTCATTTCTGTTGTTACTCCAAATGAGTTAAGCACGTCGATAGTGATATATATATAACCGACCGACTCAAGAGGAGTACTTATCTCTATGGTGCCACCTTCTTCAAGCAACGGAAGAGCCATGAGGAGACCACTAATGTACTGTGAGCTAATGTCCCCCTCTATCTTAAAAATGCCGCCTGAAAGCTTGCCTGAAAGGAACACTTCTTCTTCACCCTTGCCCGATATGGTAATGCCGTGCTTTTCGAGGACATCCCATAGCGATTCCATTGGCCTCTTTGAAAGTCTATCGCGCAGAAGGAAGCTTGCTTTGACGCCAAGCGCTGCAACCACGGGAGCAAGAAATCTGTATGTCGATCCGCTCTCTCCGCAGTCGAGGACCGCATCTGAAGTTGGTTCGCCTATGGGCGTGACGGATATAATTCCATCCTGATACTCGATTGAGGCACCCAGTGAAGAAAGACATCTCATGGTAGCCTCGATATCCTCCGAGAGACTGCTGCACTTAATTTCCGTCTTTTGTTCTGACAAA
>JAAYEY010000191.1 GCA_012728505.1 Synergistaceae bacterium
ATATCATGAATTTTGGCTCAGAGATATGGAGTTTGCCAATTCAAAGAGAGCATCTTTCGATTATTTGCCGGTAGGTCAGACTCAAAGCAAATATATGTTCTTTCCCGGATGCCAGTTAGGTGCGTCAAATCCCGATTATGTACTTGAATCATATCATTTTCTGCTAAAAAAAATGCCGGACACTTCCTTGTGTCTGATGTGTTGCGGAGCTCCTGCTGTTTGGTCGGGGGATCATGAGTTGCACAAAGAGATTTGCTTAAAAATTACGGATAAATGGCGCAAGCTTGGTGAGCCGACAGTTATTTTAGCGTGCCATTCGTGCAGACAGTTCTTCGCCGAAAACATGCCAAAAATCAAGTGTGTGGCACTTTACGATATCATGCTTGAACATGGAATAACGGCATCGGAAAATGGCGATGGAATGTCAGTGTCGGTGTTCGATCCATGCACAAGCCGTAACTATCCTAAATCGCAAGACGCGGTGAGGTTTCTGTTGGAGAATGCAGGATATGCTCTTAACCCACTTCCCTATGAAAAAAAGACTGCACAGTGCTGTTCGTGGGGTGGCCAGATATCCATAGCCAATCCCAAATATACAAACTGGCTGATAGGCGAGAGGATAAATGACGGAAAACTCCCTTATGTTACTTACTGTTCAAACTGCAAGGATATATTTGCTTCATCAGGTAAGCCTGTGAAACACATTCTGGATATCGTCTTCGGTCTGGAGGACTGGGAACAAGAGCCACCAACAATCAGCAGAAGATGGCACAACCGTGAATATCTACAGCGGGTCCTTACAAAAGAATTTTATCCGGAATCGATAGAGACATACGAAGCAAAACCCAAGCTTTTTATGACAGAAGATGTTGAAAAAAGACTTGATAGTCGAAAGATACTAGAGGAAGACATACTAACTGTCATAAATTTCTGTGAATCAAGAGGACGTAGCGTGATAGACCCAGTAACAGGACATAAATTCGGCTACCAGATGATAGGACATATGACCTTTTGGGCTGAGTATACGGTCAGTGATGCTGGATACCACTTGTTTAACGCTTACACTCACAGGATGAAGATAGAACTGGAGGATGTCTGGCATGGAAGAAAACAAAATAATGATATGCGGTAAATGCAATGTTGAACTAGAACCGGCAAAAACCTACTTCAGCTATCTTGATCATTCTTTCGACACAGACGTTCTCAGGTGTCCTAAATGTGGCTTGCCTTTTGTTCCGGAAGAGCTTGCAAATGAACGTATGGCTCAAGTTGAAATGTCGTTGGAGGATAAATAGTAGCTAGAATGAGCGAAAACATAAGAACTACTTACAGCATCTGTCCCATATGTGGGAAACAGGTTGTTGCTGAAATGATAAAAAAGGATGACGGAGTGTATCTCGAAAAGAATTGTCCCGAGCATGGAGATTTCTCTGTGCTGATTTGGAAAAACAAAATTGATATTTTGTCATGGTACGGAGAAGTAGAGACTATAAAACCGGGAGAAAACAGTCAATGCCCGGAATTCTGTGCTGAAAACGGCCTTTGTTCTGAACATCAAAGCAGCACTTGTTGTACCCTCTTCGAAGTAACAGAACGTTGTAACCTCAAATGCAAGTTCTGCTTTGCAAACAAAGAAGATTCAAATGATAAATCTATAGATGAAATATGCAAGGAGATGAAACAGGTCATAGTTAAGGGCGAAACCCTACTACAGCTCTCAGGCGGTGAGCCGACAATGCGAGATGACCTCCCTCAGATAGTAACTGCTGCCAGAGAACTCGGATGCAAGTATGTCCAACTTAACACCAACGGAATCAGGCTTGCAGAAGATGAAGACTACGTAAAAAAACTTTCAGATGCCGGTCTCTCTTTCGTGTTTATGCAGTTTGACGGTATAGATGACGAGATATATGTAAACTTAAGAGGAAAGCCGCTATTCGCATTAAAAGAAAAAGCAATTGATAATTGTGCGAAGTACAATCTTGGAGTTACTCTTGTGCCTACGATAGTTCCCGGTGTAAACAGCATGCACATAGGTGAAATACTACGCTACGGTGTAATGAGATCTCCCTCTGTTCGTGGTGTGCATTTCCAACCAGTCGGCCATCTTGGACGCATACCGTCTATACCTCAAAATAATTCACGTTTCACCCTCGACGAACTGCTTTTTGAAGTAGAGAATCAGTCGGGAGGTCTCATCAAGACAGGAAACCTTCAGCCTGCGCAGTGTGACCATCCTATGTGTGGATTCCATGGTGATTTTATTGTAAAAAAAGATAGAACGCTTTATCCCCTGACAGTAAAAAGAAATGATACTCCGGGATGCTGTTGCGGGGTGGAGAACCCGGCATCGCGAAAACGTGAGTTTGTGGGGCGAAGATGGAAAAGAGCAGGGATTTCACCTAGTAGTTCGCAATCTTGTGTGGAGGACTTATCAAACATGGATTACTTCCTCTCCAGAGTGTCCTCACACGGTTTTACAATCACCTCAATGGCATTTCAGGACGCAGGTAACATTGACATTGAACGCTTGAGGATGTGCAGGCTTCATGTTGCGAAAAATGGGAAACTTATTCCCTTCTGCGTAAATTATCTTACATTATGGACTGACGATTGAAGCAGTGTCAACTGCCTTCTCCGGGAGGCATAAAAATAACAAAACGCGCTCTTGAAATATGCCAGTTTCCGCCCGGAGCTCTATTGGCCGACATTGGCTGTGGAACAGGTAAAGATATAAGTTATATCAAAAAGCACACTGGTTTTAAAATGACCGGTATAGATAATGACCCCTCAGCGATATCAGTCGCAGTTGCAACAGGCAATGAATGTATATGCTGCGATGCCACAAATTTACCTTTTAAATCCGCGTCTCTCGATGGGATCTTTTTTCAATGTAGCTTTTCTAAGATCGAAAAACCTGATATGGCCATTCGTGAGGCACACCGTGTCCTGAAGCCGGGAGGAAAAATCGTCATCTCAGATTTTTATGCGCAAAAAAAAGAGGAACATTTTTTCGGATTTATGGGTCGAGTCGAATTTAAAGAAAAAATAATATCAAGACTCAATGGTCATGGGTTTGAATTGATTTTTTTAGAGGACCACACCAAAGAATTGCATCAGTTGTGGGG
>JAAYEY010000192.1 GCA_012728505.1 Synergistaceae bacterium
AAAGAAGGAGAGGTGCCAGATAATGCAGTTGTTTGCAGTTATTGCTTTAGCAGTATTTTTTGTAGCTGCTTATATAATCGCATCGGTGGGCAGGCTTAAGGAAAACAGCGCCACTGTGGAGCAGGTTTCCAGAGAACTTTTGGTAAGGCTACAGAGCATTGAAGGAAGGCTTGAAGACACTGAACGCGACATAAAAACTGAATTTGTTTCGATGAGAAAAGAACAGGGTGACGAGGCCAGAGCGGGACGAGAGGAACAATTAAAAGGTTTGATTTCTTTTGGGGATGCTCAGTCAAAGAGGATCAAGGAGGTTGGCGACCTTCAGAGGGAAAGCTTGGAATCTTTTTCACAGCAGCTTACCAATATAAGCCGTCTTAACGAAGAAAAATTGGAGGCCTTAAGGGGAACAGTAGAGGCAAAACTCCAAGAAATCCATAAAGGCAACGAAGAAAAACTTGAAAAAATGCGTGCCACTGTTGATGAACAGCTCCACTCCACACTTGAAAAAAGGCTGGGGGAGGCCTTCTCAACAGTATCTGAGAGACTCGAACTTGTACATAAAGGGCTTGGGGAGATGAAAGCCCTTACAGCTGATGTAGGAGACCTTAAAAGAGTCCTTTCCAACGTTAAAGTCAGGGGAACATGGGGAGAAACACAGCTCCGTGCCCTTCTGGAGCAGATACTTACAAAAGATCAGTACGCTGAAAACGTTGCGACCAAGCCCAATTGCGGTGAAAGAGTCGAGTTTGCAATATCACTTCCGGGAGCACAAGACTCGAGTTCTCCTGTGTGGCTGCCAATCGACTCAAAGTTTCCTCTTGAGGATTATCAGAGGCTGGTGACAGCTTCTGAAGTTGGAGATACTCAGGCACTGGCAGATGCTCAGAAAGCCTTAAAGAATCGTGTTATCGATGAAGCTAGAACAATAAGGGATAAGTATCTTGAACCCCCTTACACTACGGATTTTGGTATCCTTTACCTTCCGATTGAAGGTCTATATTCAGAGATACTCAGGATCGACGGACTTTGTGAGCTCCTTTCCCGTGAATACAGAGTAGTCCCTGCCGGACCTACCACAATCGCAGCCCTTCTTAACAGTTTGCAAATGGGATTTCGTACCCTAGCCATCGAAAAACGTTCAAGCGAAGTATGGATACTTCTTGGGAAGGTTAAGACTGAATTCGATAAATTCGGCTCAGTTCTTGAGAAGACAAGGCAGAAAATTGAGCAGGCAGGAAAAGAGCTCGAAAATGCAGAGGTAAGGACCAGAGCAATCAAAAGGACATTAAAAACGGTTGAAGGTATTCCCCTATCGTCTGGGGAGGAAGATGACTCCGATAACTGCGAATCACTCGAATAAGCAATA
Organism: Synergistaceae bacterium; assembly: GCA_012728505.1. GTDB lineage: Bacteria > Synergistota > Synergistia > Synergistales > Synergistaceae > Caenicola. The sequence continues at coordinate 1,367 of JAAYEY010000192.1, forward strand.
CAGGGTCTGCCATAGTTATATGTTCGGCAGACCCGATTACGACTAAGGCTTAGTGTAGCGTCCTATAAAGAGGATAGCACCAGTCAGATTGTCTCTGATAAGGTAAATAAATGGTCTGTCAGCTTTGAATTCTACGAAATCGTCCTCTTGTGGTCCAAGTGAAGTTTTCGTTATGATTACTGCAGTTGCAGCAGCGGCCTCAGTTCCCTCTTCACCGACTTCAAGGAAAGTTTTGTGAATGACTGCACCGATATGCAGGTTTTTCTTTCCATTCATTCCAGAAAAATCAGCTTCGTTCGGATTGAATGCGCTACCCATCCCCATC
>JAAYEY010000193.1 GCA_012728505.1 Synergistaceae bacterium
GTGGAGAACCCTGGGTTTTTCTTCGCCCCGCCTGCGTCCTTACACACTTGGTGAGATGAAAAGATTTTTTTTAATATGGGACAAAGTCTCACAGACACCCAAAGGAATTCCGAGAAGAGCAGGTATGGCTGAGAAATTTCCCTGGTACCTGAAATAACCAGATTCATGTAAGATAAACAGAAAATATAAAGCCGGTAGGAAGCGACTCCTCCTACCGGCTTATTTTTATCGTTCTAAAAATTCCCTGCTGTAGAAATTCTTAAAATACAGCTATCTAATGCCCAGAAGCAGCGGAAGTTTCATCTCCGGTGCCGGTCCTAGCAGCTCTCTGGTCTCATCAAGCTCCAGGTCGAAAAGCGCCTGGGTTATTCTCATATGTGTGAGATTGTCTGTCTCATAGGAAATAGAAAACCTTCTATATCCAAATTTTTCTGCAAAAAATGAAATGTTTGAGCGCTCTATACCGGTACTGCTTTGGAAGGATTTCTGGAGAGATTTAAAAAATTCACCTTCATCAAAAAATGGATCTTCGCTGACAAGCACAAGGACCTTGCATTCATCCACAAGTACATCCTCGCTCCATATCCCGCAGAGAGTAAGTCCTGCCCTAAGGCCGGGGAATTTCCTTACAAGCGGAATCATAGAATTCTCTATCTTCTCTGAGTAAGTAAACACCATGGTGAAACCCAGTTCTATCCCCTTATTGCGGAGAGGGTCTATAATGTTCTGCCTAACCATGGTGCCAACGTTGCCGCTTTGAAAACTCCTTAGATAGAGGAATTCACTCTGCATTTCAAACGCAAGCCCTGCAACACTTCCCAGGAGAGGACTTAGCATGCTATTTACAGTAACTGCACCATAATCTTTGCCGTAGGGTATCCACGGCACAATGTCGAGTTCAATATTTTGATCCCAGTATGGCAGGATAGATGTCATGCCGTCGCCTCCCTTGTTTATTCTTTCGTGAGTATAGCATTGTCACGCTGTTTTTCATCAGCTTTTATTGCTTAAAAATTTATCTTTGATCTTATTAGGCGTTTTTTCATCTTTAAATATTTCAGAGCAACATAGTCTATCACACTTTGCACCAACTGCAAGTCTTTGATGCGCCAGTATGGACCTTGCGGCAGATTATATTTCCTAGATGTGTGACTTTTTATAGAAGGCATGAATCCTAGCACAGAGCAAAACCAAGAGAAAGAATCTATTCTTTTTTGTCCCAGTTAAAAAAGAGTTCCTCCAGAGTCATGTCATCCCTGATTCCAAAGCGAGTAAGCGCGAAATCATATCTGACTGGGTCCTCAGGACAAACTCGTTTAAAAGCTTCAGTTATCTCTATCACAGAACGGCCGTCAGCGCTTTTCCTGCTGCAAAGGCCCAGCTTAGTACATATGTTGAACATGTGTGTGTCTAGAGGTATAAGAAGAGCTGCTGGATCTACACTTCGCCACCCACCTGGGTCCACTTCATCAGAGCGGACCATCCACCTGAGATAAAGAGACAATCTTTTACAGGCACTACCTCTTGAAGGGTCTGGCATTAGGAAGGTTGTGCCCCTGCCTCCGCACTTCAAGAAGCTTCCGGTAAAACCCTGCAGCGCTTTCCATGTGTCACCTCTGTAGTGAGAAAGAAAGAGATTCTCTACTGAACCATAGGTATTAAGGACACTTCCGATACAACAAAGAAAATCGACCATATCGGACGAATCTGTAAAACGGTGTACAAAACCAGCCAATTTATTTTCAAGATCTTTTTTTTGTACGTTTTTTAGATAGTTTGAGGGAGAACTGCCAAGAACTGTGAGAACTCTGTCCACGCTTTTAAGTATCTGGTTTACCCTACCATAGGCAAGTGAAGAAGCGATAAGTCCTACTACTTCCCTATCAAGGCTGTCGCTGTAATCGTATAAATATTGAAGCGGGTCCGGTGTAACGTAGACCCGCTTGTTGTAATCTGTGTATATTTTTTCAAATATTAGCCGACTATTCGCAAGCGATGATTCGCCATCTAGA